>JARLGT010000092.1 GCA_031292615.1 Coriobacteriia bacterium
CAGTCTCGAAAACTGTTTAGGGGGTATCCCCCCCTACGAGGGTTCGAATCCCTCCCTCTCCGCCATATGTACGCCCTGACCAGCGGTTTTTCGATTCGCATCGAGAGCCGCTGGTTTGCGTTCTGGGGAGACGGGCCGAGGCGTGCGTACTATGCGTGCGCCTATCCCGCGACTCGCGCGGCTTTTCGAGCTTCGCCGAGCGCCTCCATGGCTGCCCGCTTCCGCTTGTCGAAGGCGTGCGCGTAGGTCTTCAGGAGTACGTCGGGCGAGTGCCCACTCATCGATGCGATGGTCACGGCATCAAACCCGAGGGCGATAAGTTGCGACACGAACGCGTGCCGCAGCGCGTGCGGCGTGATTTGCGTGAAGCCATGTGCGTGCGTGAACGCACGGTACTGCGCGCTGAAGTGGTCGGGGTTCAGCACCGAGCCATCCGGACTCGTGCAGACATAGTCGTCTTCGGCCGACTCCGCGCCAGCCCAACCCGGCCCACAATTCAGCCGTTCACGCCGCTGCGCCTTTCTCAGCGCATCAAACTCCGCAAGCGCCTCTTCGTCGATAGGTATCGTGCGTTCCTTGCCCGTCTTCGTGCATTTGACCAGCAACCCCTCGGGTTTGGTGCGCGTCACTGAGCGCCGAATCGTGACCTCGCCCTTGTCGAAGTCCACGTCCGACCACCGAAGCCCGCACAGTTCACCGCGCCGCGTGCCGAGATAGGCCGACACCATGACTGGTGGATACAATGCGGGCTCCTGTTCGCGCACCGCCTTTAGAAGACGCTCGATGTCGGTCATGTCGAGTGCCGGCTGCCTCTTCACGACCGTGCGAGATACGCCAGGCCTGACCCTGCGTGCGGGGTTGTAGTCAAGGTCTTCGGTGCGGTTGGCGAACGAGTAGACCGCCTCGATGAAGGTGTGCACGTGCCAGATGCTCAGGTTCGAAAGCCCGGTCTTGCCGTTAGGATGACAACGCGCGTCGGGCTTCTCGAGGGCGGCGTACAAACGGCCAAGATCCGCTGGCGTTATCTCACGAATCTTCTTCGAGCCAAGGCGAGGTATCACGCGGTTCTTCGCGAGCAACTTGTAGTGCTGGCGCGTTGTCGGCGCGAGAGCGTGATCTGCCCACTCCTCGAAGTAGTAGGCGATATAGCGTTCGAGTGTCCACTCCCTGCGCTCATTGCGCAGCGCTTCCTGGGTACCGCGCTGACTCGATGCAGCCTCGACGGCAGCGTCAATCTGTGTTCGCACTGCGGCGCTCATGTGATGCGCCTCGGTGGCGTTGCGAGCGGTGAAGACGCGCGAGTACCGCCTACCGTCGACCTTGATCGTCAACTGCCACTTTTCGCCGTCGAGGCGGCGCAGACTGCCCGCTCCCTTTGGCCGTCGAGCACGCGAGACCTCCCTGCTCATCCCGAACCCTCCTCGCGCTTGACGGCCTTCATCGCCGCCTGCCTGAGTCGGTACGACTTAGCCGCTCGGCACTTATCGCTGCATACCTGTTTGTGCGACCTGGCGTCCGTCGCATCCCACCACTTCCCACACTCCGGACAGACCCGGTACTTGCGGTTTCCGTCCACCGCGAGCGCGAACTGTAACCATAGAGCCCCGCCAAGTTGCCGAGGGGCGAGCGAGACTCTGAGGCCAGTGCCGTACGCCGTCTGCTCCCTCCTCACGACCGGCGCGATCCGGTATCGCGTCAGGGCATCATCGATTGTCCGTTCGAGGACGATCTGCGCGACCTCGCGGGTGGGGGTGTCGAGTCGTACTGCCCCGAGGTGACGCTGTTCCTCGTGGTACCGCTGCAGGCCTTCGGGGAGCGTCAAGTGGGTGCCCGCAGCGTCGGGGACCCGCCTCGTTTCATCGTAGTCACGCTTTAGGGTGGGGACGAACCAGTCCCGGTGGGCGGTCGTGAAACGAATCGCATGGGTGAAATCCGAAAGAGCATCCGCCGGGCGACCCTCTCTGAGCCCCTGCCAGAGATGGATTGAAGACCGCATCGTCGCGCTCTCGTACTCCCATAGCTCAGCGGTCTCGATGCCCAGCAGCGGACCGTACTCCTCAGCGAACGACAGGTACTGAGCCTCTCCGCTTAGTCCTGCGAACAGCAAGAACAACTCGGGATGATCGCGCAAGGGACGGTAACGACGCTCGCTGGTGCTCTCCCACGAGAGCCATCGATCTCCCGGGTCTGGACGGTCGATGGCCGCGGAGTCGACGTTGGACTGACCTCGAAGACGGGCTATTCCAGGTCGCCGCGTCGTCCAGGCGGCACAGGGGGCATTGCTCCACTCAAGCTGGTCATCGAGCAATCTCAGGGAATCAGTCATCTGGGGCTTCGCACCTCTGCGCTTTTCACCGGATTAATCGGTTGCGACACATACAACCGCAGTCTAGGCTACGGCACAGGCCGTGTCCAGACAACTTGAGGAGTGACCATGACAAGGATGATTCAGGCCGAGCGCGAGCGGCAGGGACTGACCCGGGCCCGTCTCGCACGCAAGGCTGAAATGAGCGCGAGCACCGTGGGGCAGATCGAAAGCGGCTACATCGGCACACCGTACTCGGTTCAGCTCGAGAAGCTTGCGGCCGCACTCCAGTGGGCCGGCGACCCACGCGAGCTGGTCGAGGAGGTGGAAGATCGTGCCCCGAACCAGACCCCCGGGTGGGCGGGCGGGCGAGCTGCCGCCCACCGCACTTCTCAGCGAACTGGCAGCCTACGAGCGCGTGGATGTGAGGACGATGCGTAAGGCAGCTGACGCGGGGGAGATTCCCGGAGCCTACAGGCGTGGGCGCTCGTGGCGAGTCCGTACGGACGTGTATCTGGCCGCGCTGGGGCAAGCGACGGAAAGCGATCAGTCGTGCATGCCTCTCGTCGAGTCCCCACTGCCGGCCACAAGTCCGACGACCGCGGGTAACGCGTAGTGGGCCCCGGCGTCGGCGGCCCTATCGAGCGCGTTCTCGCTCTCGTCGGCCCAACTAAGCGAAGCGGTACAGGCTGGATGGCGCGCTGCCCGGCCCACGAGGATAGGAACGCGAGCCTGAGCATCTCGGAGAGAGATGACGGGTGCGTCCTCCTGTATTGCCACGGTGGCTGTGAAACAGAGGCGGTCGTCGCAGCGCTCGGACTGAAGATGGGCGACCTGTTCCCCCCGACGGTTTCAGACCTGACACCTTTACACCCCAGCTCAAGGGCTCGACACACTGGTGATTCGAGGGCAAGGGGCCTGACGCTCGAGGCGCTCGCCGAGGCCAAGCAGCTCCCTGTCGACTTCCTTCGGAAGGCAGGGTGCAGCGACGTCAAGTACCAAGGCGCGCCCGCCGTGCGCATCGAGTACCGAAACGAGACCGGCGAGCTGTCGGCGATACGCTACCGCGTCGGCATGGATGCCGAGCCTCGCTTCAAATGGAAGCAGGGCAGCCACGTGATGCCCTACGGGCTCGAACGTCTCGCCCACGCTCGTGAGGCTGGGTGGGTTCTGCTCGTCGAGGGGGAGAGCGACTGCTGGACAGCTTGGCACAACGGCCTACCCACGCTGGGCGTCCCGGGCAAATCCACGTGGCGCGCGGAGTGGGCGACCCTCCTCGACGGACTCGGGGTCTACGTGTGGCAGGAGCCCAACGCCGAGGACTTCACGGCACGGATCTTCGCGAACCTGCCCGATGCCCGCGTCATCGTCGCGCCTGACGGAGTCAAGGACATCTCGGCAGCTCACCTTGCCGGCGCCGACCTGTGCGCGCTGTTGGAGAAGCTCAAGGCCTCCGCACCTCTCGCGGGGGAGCAGATTCAGGATTCGAGCCACGCAACACAGGCGCGCCTTGAGGATGAGGCGCGCCGCGTGCTGGAAGCGGCCGACCCGCTCATCGAAATCTGGGCGGCCTTGAAGGCGAGCGGGTACGGCGGCGACTCCACGACGCCGTTGATCGTCTACCTCGCCGCCACAAGCCGACTGCTGGCGATGCGACCTGGTGCGATGCCCGTGCACCTGTTACTAATCGGCCCTGCGAGTGCGGGCAAGAGCTATGCGGTGCGAACCGCACTGTCGCTGTTACCCCCCGAGGCAACGTGCGCCATCGACGCCGGTTCACCGCGTGCGCTCATCTACAACGATGAGAACCTCGAACACCGCGTGCTCTTGTTCGGGGAGGCCGACAGCCTGCCGGCGGGAGAAGACAACCCGGCTGCGAGCGCCGTGCGAAACCTGCTGCAGGACCACCGGCTGCACTACGACGTCACGGTTGAAGACAGGCAGGCGGGCGGCTTCAGCGTTCGACACATCAACAAGCCCGGGCCGACGGTGCTCATCACGACCGCGGTCAAGACGCTTGGCTCCCAACTCAGCTCGCGCATGTTCGTGCTGCGGGTAGCCGACACGCCGGCCCAGACCCGGGCGGCGCTGGCCGCTCAGGCCCAAATCGAGCTACACGGCGTCACCGCGCCCGACCCCACGCTCATCGCGTATCAGGCGTTACTGCAGCTGCAGGCCCCTTGGGACGTCGCTGTGCCTTTCGTTGATGAACTTGCTGAGGCCATCGGTAGACGGCCTGCTGACAGTCGAGTGCTGCGTGACTTCGCCCGGCTCGTGAGCCTCATCAAGGCCGTCGCTGTGCTGCGGCATCCTCGGCGCCCACGCGATGAACGTGGCCGCGTCGTCGCGACGGTGGACGACTACGCGGATGTCTTCAACCTCATTGGCGACCTGTTCGAGGGGAGCGTGACTGGCGCCGGCGACACGGTGCGAGAACTCGTAGGTGCGGCGGCCGAGCTACTCGCCGGTGGCAAGAGGTCGGTGAGCGTCACCGAACTCGCCGCCAAACTCGAGCTGACCAAGCAGGCTACCTCGGGACGCGTGAGACGAGCCCTTGCCGGGGGCTGGCTTCTTAACGAAGAAGAACGCCGCGGTCGCGCCTTCAAGCTCGTGCTCGGCGACCCACTGCCCGAGAGCACTGGCCTGCCGCTGCCGTGCGAACTGCAAGCACGCCAACACCTTGAGGACGAGTCGTTGCACATGAAAGAGGGCTCCGAGCAGGTGTGTCAAGCCGTCAAGCCCGAAACCGCTCGGGGGAGCGCCGACCACCTTGCCGGTCGGGATCCGCCACCGCTTGGCGCGAAGACCGACCAGCAGGCCGCCGCGGAGGTCACGGCGCCAGAAGGGAGCTGCCCATGAGCCGCAGGCGGACGCCCAAGCCCCAGACGACCCTTAGGAAGAAGGTAGGAACATGAAGATTGGCCCTCCGCTAAAGAGCGAGTACACGCTTATTCCACCCGGCGTCTACGAGGCGCGCATCGTGTCGATAAACATGGTCGACAACAACTTCTTCGACGCGGCTACCGACCGCCCGGAGAAGGCAAAGCAGCTCGAATGGAAGCTCGAGACCACCGTCGACGACGAGATCGTGACCCTTACCGCCTGGACTTCAACGTACACGTCAACGAGCGCCAGGAGCAAGCTGGCCAAGTTCGCACGCGCAATCCTCGGCCCGTCCTGGGTGCTTGATAACGGACTCGACACCGACGACCTCGTCGGCCGGCGGGCGCGCGTCATGGTCTCGAACGAGACGAAGGTCAAGGACGGCGTCGAGACGACCTACAACAAGGTCGTCGAGCTGTTGCCGAGCACGGCACCCTCTGGCACGGCAATCGTCGCAGAACCGCCCTTCTAGGCGCCGCGCCGGGGACTAGGGCTCTGTCGCTGGTCCCCGGCGCCCGCCCGATAGGCTGTTTTTCCCAAGCCCCCGACGCGCGCGCACGCGCGTGGAGCTGCCCAAAACTCGAGCATAAGAGCGATGAACGCGCCCGACGAGGGGTGCTGGGCGCAGCCCCAACCTAACTCCCTGACCTTACCGAAACCTTGCCCCGGCCTTGCCGGTTGGCCCTCAGGAGGCACCCATGATTGTCACGATTGAGGAACTCGGTTACCAGCTCCAGCCCTACGGCAAGGGTCCCTGCTGGCAGCTCTACCAGTTCACTACGAACCGCACGACACGCAAGGGCGACCCGCTCCCCGACGAGTGGCTGCGGCTCGAGTTCTACCCCACGACCCTCGAGCGCGGTCTACAGAACATCGCCGAGCGCGCCCTTCGCGAGTCGAGAGTAACCGGCGACCTTGACGCCGCGATGGCCGAGGTGCGACGCATTGGCGACGCGATAACGGCCGCGTGTGCAGGCCTGCATCCGCCGCAGAGGCGCGACAGGGCGTCAAGCGCACCCGAGGTGCCGGACGTCGACGTCGGGACGAAATAGGCGCCATGACGCAACTCACCGGACGCGCCGTGTTTCAGACCTGAGCAGCCTTGCGCTCAGTCAGGCTGTCCCAGATGTGCGTCGCCGTGGCTGTCTTCTCCGCGGGGGTCATCTTCGCCCAGTCCTCCGAGGTCGGTGCACTCACGACGCGTCGTTCGGTCGGCAGACTTGGTGTGAGCTTCTTCGGGCATTGGTGGTCGTAGCAGCCACCCTTCCGACTGAAACCGCTTGTTCGGCGGTCGGCCTACGGCTTCGCTGCAGCGCCCAGACTCAGAGAGGCCCCAGAGTCCTTCGCTGGGGCCACATCCAACTCCGAAACCGACCGTCGACGCGACGCGCCTCGCTCGCCGTCGCGGGTATCCAAGTCTGTTCAGCTTGGAAGGACTCGCGGCCGATCCTCAATGTAGTTCCTACCCGCCCCGGCCTAGGCCCGTAGCGACCAGCACCCCACCTGCAGGTATTCTTCGATCTGCCCGAGACTGTGACCGCTACGAAACAACTCTGCCCCCGTGTCGACGCTTCGCAGCATGTAGAAGCTTGGTTCGTCGCCCTCGCAGGCCCATCCGATATCCAGATAGTCCAAGGGCTCGGCGTTTGGGTCTTCAAGTAAGACCTTTCGCAGCTCGAAACCAGCGTCGAGCGCCATTCTGCGAATCCGCTCGGCATAGGATGCCCTCGCCTGCACCATCCACCTCTCAGCCACCGTCACGCACCTCCCCAGGGCGGTTCGATGCCTTCGTTATCGGCAGAATTTGCGACCCACATTATCGGCAGTCACGACAAGGCAAACCGGCCGCCAAGGGTGGCGCAGAGATCTGGCGGTCTTCGGACTCGCCAAACGCAGGAGGCGTGGCGAGACGTCGTCGTCTCAGTTGGTGTGCTGACCGACTGTACGTGCAGAAACGTCACGGGACCGGCCGCCGAAGGTCAGCAGTCCATCCCATTTCGCCGCCTTGCCGCGCTGAACTCGCTCGCGTCGATACTGCTGCTCACGAATCCACGGCGGCTTCACAGGACCGCCACAAGTGCGCGGTACATCTCGACTAACGGCATGCCTCGATCCCACCCGGTCGAGCGAACACCCCTTTCGCTTCGGGCGTGTCGGGCGGTTCAACGAGCGTCCCCCCGACTCGGCACCGCCGAAACAGAGCCCCATCGGTCGTCAACCGAGCGGGGCTCTTCTCTTTGGCCGGTAGATGTTGCCCTAAGGACGCGATGGGATCGTGCACGGCTTCGAGCCAGCGAACGGTCTCGAGCAGACGAGCAGCAGCCTCGTGTGACGGCCTGCATCTGCCGTAGAGGCGCCATAGCGCATCAGGCGCATCCGAGGTGCGGGACGTCGACGTCGGGACGAAATAAGCGCCATGACGCAGCTCGCCAAACGCGCTGTGTTTCAGTCCTCAGCGGCCCTACGCCCGGTCAGGCTCTCCCAGATGCGCGACGCGGTCGCCGTCTTCTCTTCGGGGGTCATCTTGGCCCAGTCCTCCGAGGTCGGTGCACTCACGACGCGGCGTTCGGTGGGCAGTTTCGGTGTCGTCTTTGGCGCTTTCCCGGTCATCCTTGCCATGGGAATCACCTATCTCGACCTAAGCCGCGACACGGCGGTCGGCCCTCGCTTTAGCTGCACTTGTCGGGCGCCCAGCAAGCTGATAGGTATCAAATCGGCGCTGCCGCACGATTGCGACGATCGTAGTGTACCCATGTATCTGACTGCGGCGCTTCGGTGCTCCCACCAGGCTAGCGCTCGCGGCATCCGCTCGATGCGCTCATTAAGGCAGATCCCGTCGACGGGCGAGCGATCAAATCCGCACGCCACGGCACAAGGGGAGAGGCAAGTCCCAGCCGATTGTAGAAGTCGTCGAGAAACGCAATCGCGGTTTCTGTCGCCCATGCCGCACGCGGAGCGCTCAGGCAAACGTGCGGGAACCATCCTGCTATGTTGTCGGGCATGAATGTCGGTCCAGCAATCGGTTGGGCGCGAAGTGCCGCGATGAGCTTGGTTAGCTCGAGTTCCGAAGCCATTCTCGACTTGTAATGGACGAGTTCATTTCTCAACTTCACCAGGAGCTGCGTTTGCTCCCACAGACTACTCCCTCGATCGATTTCGGTTCTCTTGAGGAGATGCAGCACGGCGTCGTATCGCCCAGTAACAGGACCCGAGTCGAGCATTTCAGAGATTGGGAGCAGGAATTCGCGCGCATCCTTGTCGGTTGCGTCCCCGCCGAGATGATGGCCCGGCCCCCAGTGCACGACGCACCACAGTTCCGATTCCAACGCTGCTACAGATTGCAGCACCGCCCCCGTGGCGAACCCGCGATGGGCAATCTCGTCAGCTCGATCGGGCGGCCACGAGATGCGCGACTCCAGATCGAAGGCAAGTCGCGACTGGCTTGCAGCCGCCGCAAGA
Organism: Coriobacteriia bacterium; assembly: GCA_031292615.1. Classification (NCBI taxonomy): domain Bacteria; kingdom Bacillati; phylum Actinomycetota; class Coriobacteriia; species Coriobacteriia bacterium. The sequence goes on from JARLGT010000092.1 coordinate 8,648, forward strand.
AGCTGACAGGTGAAGTTGTAGCGCGAATCGAATGCCGTGATGCTGTCGCTCATGCGAACTCCCTCAAACGAGCGGTGTGTTTCGCCTAACGTGTTGCGCTTGAGCGACGCTCAGGCGCGTGCGCATCAGCGTATTGGCTCGCGGCGTCCGCTCGAAGCGCTTGTCAGCCACACTGCCAGCGGCTCCGTACTGGCCAGCCAAGAATCTGCCACTTCCTGCAGGTCAGCGGGGAATGAGCCGTCTCTTAGCGGCCAGCCGCCGTACGAGCCTGTTGGGTGGGGAACGCCCAGCACCGCGCGATCTGGCAGGAGGTAGGCCGTGGCCTCGAATGCCTGACGCCCGGCTGCCACGACGGGCCAGTCTGCGGGAACGGCGTCAAGTTCCGAACCGAGGAATTGCCTGCGGCAGCGACGGAGCGTCTGTTCCGAGAGCCGCTTCGTCTCCGGACGTGACTGGCACTTGGCGAGCTCGGTCCACCAGATGGAGCCATGGATCCTGAGAACATCGATCAGCTGCTCCATTCGACGATAGTAGCGGTCGCATCGAATGAGCTGCTCGCGCCAGTAATCCACCGTCGCCGAGTAAGTGACCTCGCGCGCCAACAGATACTGCTGCTCCGCCTGGCCCATCCGGCCGGGATTCAAGCCCACCACAACCGCTCCGCGGGCGGTGCCTCGCGGCTGGAAGAACAGGCAACGCGGAGGAATGCCGGCGGCGGCGTCGTGCTCGACGTCCGCGCATGCGCCATTGCAGGCGATCAGCCGATTGCCCAGTACGGACGCTGAACGTTTGAGATCAACCATGCCCACCGCCCCAGGGTTGTGGCTAACGTGTTGCGCGTGAGCGGCGCTCCGGCGCTTGCATCAGGATAGCGCTCGCCGTCGTCGTTCGGCCGTGGGAAAATCGCCGTAGCTTGCGGCTGGAGGGCGACGATGGGCGGAAGACATCGCCACAACGGTCGGCTGTCGCCCAGCGCGCAACGGGGCTCCCACACCAGTCGCTTAAGGCCCCCGGCTCGCGGACGCACCAACTTCATGCCGCGTCTGATGGCCTGCATCCGCCGCAGAGGCGCGATGTTGCGGCGAGTGCATCCCGAGGTGCTGGACGTCGGCATGAGGACGAAATGGGCGTCACTACGCAGCTCGCCAAATGCGCCGTCCTCAAGCGCGAAGCAGCCGTGACGGATCGCATGACACAGGTTTGCGACAAATCTCCGAGAGACCAAGAACATACGGCTTGCGCAGAAGGCGCGGGGTGACAGCGACGTCAGCACTACGATCTGGGGCTGAACCGATGCCCGCCCTTAGCAGTGGGTGCGTGCCCGGCGAGCCGATTGGTGACCGTCACGGATAGGTTGGCGGGCGTCTGCGAGCGTCATGTGCGAGGCACCCAGGCATCGCAAGGAGTTCATCCCGTTGACTCCAAATACCCGTGTGAGTATAGTCGCTTGTTAGTTCGAAAGTTTTCGAACCAGCAGCAGGAGGATCCACATTGTCACAGATGACCAGCACGACAGCGCAGGAGATAGATCAGGTGTTCAAGGCCTTGGCCTCCTCCCATCGCCGCGAGATCCTCCAGATCCTCAGCGACAGCGACGCCGAGGTCGGCAAGACCTGTTGTGCGGCCGATGAGGTATGCGCGTGTAAGATCTCGGACCGGCTCGGGCTCTCGCCGTCGACGACCTCGCACCACATGACGGTGCTCAAGCAGGCCGGTCTGGTCAGCGCCCGCAAGGAAGGACTGTGGACGTATTACTCGCTTCGCCGAGACGTGTTGGCGAGTGCGGCGCAGGAGTTGAAGCGCTACTAGCGTGATCTTTGGCGGGCCACTGCGAGCTCGCCTTCTTTCGGCCTTGTTAGTTCGAACATTTTCGATGTAGAAGGAGACGAACGTGGAGATCAAGGTGCTGGGTTCAGGGTGTGCCAAGTGCAACCAGCTCGAGGAGGCGACCAAGCTTGCGGCCGCCAAAGCGGGAATCGACGCGCATATCGAGCACATCACCGACATGGCCCAGATCATGGGCTTTGGTGTGATGACCACGCCGGCACTCGTCGTCGACGGTGAAGTGCGTGTCGCTGGCCGCGTCCCGTCAGTCGAGGACCTCGTCGCTTTGCTGACGCGGGATTAGTTCGCGGTGGACATCTTCTATCCGTTCCAGTGGCTCTCGGACACGATCACGTACCGCGTGCTCGGCCTAGACGCCGGCAGCAAGCTTGGGTCGTCGGTGGACTTCTTCCTCTACGACGTGCCCAAAGTGCTCGCGCTGCTCGCCGTGGTCATCTTCTTCGTGGCGATCATCCGGTCGTTCTTCCCTCCCGAGAAGACGCGCAAGCTCCTGTCGCACTCACGGCTCTACGGAGGCAACATCGCCGCCGCGTTGCTTGGCATCGTGACGCCGTTTTGCTCATGCTCTGCCGTGCCGCTCTTCATCGGATTCGTCGAAAGTGGAGTGCCTCTCGGCGTGACGTTCTCGTTTCTGGTGGCGAGCCCGATGATCAACGAGGTCGCGATAATCCTGCTGTGGGGGATGTTCGGCTGGAAGATCACCGCGCTCTACATCGGGTCCGGGCTCGTCATCGCCATCACAAGCGGGATCATCATCGGCAAGTTGGGTCTTGAGAGCTGGGTGGAGGAGTACGTCTACCAGATCCGCGTCGGCGAGGCCGGGGACCTGCCCGAGGAGACGTGGCCAGAGCGGCTTGCCTACGCCAGAGGCTACGTCGCAGAGATCGTCGGCAAGGTGTGGCCGTATGTCGTCGTCGGCGTCGGTCTGGGTGCCATCATGCATGGCTATATCCCTGCCGACTTCCTCGCGAAGTACGCCGGCCCCGGCAATCCGTTCGCCGTGCCGCTGGCCGTAATCGTCGGCATCCCGCTTTACAGCAACGCCGCCGGAGTCGTGCCCCTGATCGGCGTCATGACCCAGAAGGGTGTGTCGATCGGGACCTCACTCGCCTTCATGATGGCGGTCGTGGGCCTCTCGCTGCCAGAGGCGATCATCCTGCGCAAAGTGCTCAAGCCCAAGCTCATCGCCGTCTACTTCAGCGTGAACGCCGTCGGCATCATGGCGATCGGCTATCTGTTCAACGCGATCTTGCACTAACCCTTGGCAGAAGGAGGCGCGGGAATGGATGAGATCGTCGTAAAGGTCATCGACGAAAGCTGCGCTTGAGGCGGCGGGACCGATTGCTGCGACACTCTTGAGTCCGCTCTGACCGGGTATGCGGAAGGTGCGACTTGAGAGCTCTCGCTCCAATGGCGCCTCCAGGTCTTGGAGGCAAAGGTAAACGAAATGGTGAGCACTACTGTTCGCTTCGAGGAATCTGAACTCTACGGTTTGTCCGGTCAGGAACGAGATGCTGCCATCGATGCGCTGTCGAATGGTAGGGAGTTCCCGTTTGTCATCATCGGCGACACGCTCGCGTGTTCTGGCGGGCTCGATGTGGCCGCTATTGCCGAGGTAGTGAAACGAAGAATGCCCGTCTAACGGCACCCTACCAACATCGATTGATGGATGGAGCGCCCATGCCAGAACTGACGATCAGGGTTCTGCACGTCCAGGGTTGACCGGCATACGAGTCGGCGGTCGCCGAAACGATCGAAGCGATGAGGACTTCGGGACTCTCCGGCCTGCCGGATGTGATCGAGGTGTCGTCTGAGGCTGATGCGGCTCTCGGGTATCGCGGCTCGGCATCCGTTGTGATCGACGGAGCCGATGTTGACGAGCGAATGGTGGGCACGCCGAGTCTCCAGTGGGGTTGAAGACGGTATCCGTCGCCGGGTGGCGGCTCGCAGGCATATCCGAGTGCAATACAGATTGCTCAGGCAATAACTCGATCCTCCGTGCGGGAGTGAAGACCAGCGTATGAATCTCACTGACCTAGGGCTCATCGTCGCGGTGGTGATCCTTCTCGCTGTCTCGGGTCTTCGGAGCCGAGACAAGACGAAGAAAGGCCTGGTGCTCGGTGCCAAGCAGTTCTGGAACGTGTTGCCGTTCTTCCTCGCGGTCTTTGCGCTGGTGGGTCTGCTGGAGGTTCTCGTCACGCCGCAGCAGGTGCAGGCATGGCTCGGCAGCGGGGCGGGGATGTTGGCGCCGTTCTACGCGGCACTTCTCGGCGGTCTGGGAACCGGTCCGCCGGCCTCGGTCTTCCCGCTCGGCCAGTTCCTGCTGGCAAAGCACGCGACCGTCGCAGCGGTCTCCACGCTCCTGATTGCTTGGGTCGCGGTGGGGACGGTCACGCTTCCCGCCGAGATCCGCTTCTTCGGAGCCCGGTTCGCGCTGACCAGATGGACTCTCACCTTCGTGCTGTCGATTGCACTCGGGCTGCTGATGGGGTGGATCCTGTGACGCGGTTCATCAAATGGTCGAAGCAGAACTGGCTCGTCTGGGCGGTGCTTCTCGCCTATATCGTCACTGCACTGTCGAAGCCGGCGGCCGCCGTCCGAGCTCTCGTCCTCGGAGCCGAGACGTTCGCCAGCCTGATCGTGACGCTGGTGACGGTGTTCGTCGTCGTCGGCCTCTTCCTAGTGTGGGTCAACGACGAGTTCATCATGAAGCACCTCGGCGAGGAGTCCGGGTTCATCGGCCTGGTGCTTGGCGCCAGTTTCGGCACTGTGCTCCACGGCCCTCTGATCGGAGTGTTCCCGCTGCTTCGTGCTCTGATAGAGAAAGGGGCGCGGGTCGGTGTCGTGATCGCAATCGTGTCCACGTGGGCGATCAAGCTGCCGATGATCCCGCTCGAGATCCGGCTGTTCGGGTGGAAGTTCGCGCTGCTACGCAACGGCCTACTCTTCGTCTCGGCGTTTATCATGGCGCCGCTGATGGAGTTGGTTCTCGGCAAGGAATGGATCGACGACTACCGCAAGAGTGAGAGCGACGAGTTCAGCCTGGAGTGATGCGAACCGGTCAGCGCTCAGGCCGGTCGGGTTGAATGAGCGATGCTTCACGGCTGGGCAGTCGGCCGACTCAGCTGGCATGAAGGCGCCGATTCTGTCTCCTCCGAGGATCTCGTCGCTCGAACACATCTGAACTACACAAACCGCTCACGACTGTCTGATAGCCTATGCCCCATGGGGTATCGTGACTTCGGATACGAGAGGTACGAACGTGGGTTTTCGAGGAAGGCTCGTGATCGACATCGGTGCGCTCGTCGCGTACCTCGCCGCCACGAACACGGCGCTTACCGGCATTCCTATCCATGAGTGGTTGAGCATCGGTGTGGCCATCGTCTTGGCGTTGCATGTCGCACTCAACTGGGACTGGACCGTGAACGTCGTTCGCCGCTTCATTCGCAAGCTGCGGAGCCTCTCGCGCTTCAACCTCGTGGTCGACATCCTGCTCTTCGTGGTCTTTACCGTAGTCATGCTCACCGGGCTGATGGTCTCTCGCGTCGTCGTTCCGGCTTTCGGTCTCTCGGTTCCCTTCGGACCGACGTGGCGAATCCTCCATTCCCTTGCCGCAAAGGTCCTGCTTCTCGTCCTGGGGTTGCACGTCGGACTCCACTGGCGCTGGATCGTGACGGCCACCAAGCGCTGGCTGGCACCAGCGCCCATCGGCGCCGAGACGGAGGCGTAGCCCGTTGAAGCTGGCGATGCGAACGATTCTTGTGCTCGTCCTCGGCGTCGCGCTTGCGCTTCCGCTCTACATGGCCATCGACTCGATGTACGGCCAGTTCATGGGTCCGGGTGGTCTGAACCCGAACTTCGTCACGCTCATCTCGGCATGGAGGGCGATGGGCGGGACCGCTCAGCCTCTGAGTGCCGAGCAACTCCAAGGAGCTGGGGGCGGCATGCCGTCGTTCGGGGCTGGAGGCGGGGCTGGCTTCCCTGGAGGCGGGTCGCCTCCTGGCGGCCTCGGCGGGCGTCAGCCGGTCGCCATCACCGATGGCCTCGACCTGTCCCGAGCTCCCGGCCAATCGGGCGGTGATCTGCTTTGGCTCGCAGTCCCGGCGATTCTTGGTGCCGGGATCGAGATCGGTTCGACGGCTCTGACGCGCAGGCGTCGCGAGGCCGGCGCCTGACACCGCGCGTCCTGCGGCGGTATTCGTGCTCCCGTGTCATCCTCGGCTGATGTGATACCCTAGGGGGTATATATCAACCGTGACCCTTTTGAGACAGGGAAGCGTCGTGGCCTACGAGAAGTTCAACGTCGCACAGCTTGATCGCCTGAACGACGAAGGCCGGTTCGAGAGCCTGCCACCTGAGGTCATGTGGCGAGCACTCGGCCACCCGGAACCTCAGGCCATCGTCGACATCGGAGCGGGGACGGGGCTGTTCGCATGCCGGTTCGCTGAGATGGCGCCGGAAGCCGAGGTCTACGCGATAGACACTGAGCCGACCATGGTTCGCTGGATGCTGGAGCACAGGCCGCAGTACTTGTGCGATCGGTTCCATCCTTTGCTCGGCAAGGAGACGATCGTCCCGTTCGGTACCGGTGAGGCGGATCTCGCGCTGATGATCAACCTCCATCACGAGCTCGTCGATCCGCATGCCAGCTACCGAGAAGCGCTGCGAGTGCTGCGTATCGGCGGCCAGCTCCTCGTCGCGGACTGGGCGCCCGGTGGCGATGGGGCAAGACCCCCGCAGCACGTGCGTGCGGCGCCTGAGCTGATCGCCGAGATGCTCTCAGCCGTCGGGTTCGAGTGGGTGGTCTCCCACCCTGGCCTGCCAAGTCACTCGCTTCTTACTGCTCGCAAACCCGCAGTCTGCGGTATCTAGCCGGCTGGGTGCCGGTTGCACTTCGTGGCAGTCGCCCCTTTTAGAAGGAGTCATCGAGATGAAGCTCAACGAAGGTACTGTCGATCGAGTCATCCGAGGCGTTGTCGGCGCCATCTTGCTGGTAGTCGGGGTGGTGCTCGTGAAGGGCACTTTGGGCATCGTGCTTGACGTCATCGGCGTCATCCTGCTCATCACGGGCATCGTCGGGTTTTGCCCGATCTATGCACTGCTGCACATCGGCACGGCGAAGAAGTCCTAGCAGCTGAGGCGACGCTGGTCGTTCGGCGCCATCAACCTGCCGCGCTCACCAGGAAGGCACGACATGGATGTGATCAACGCCCGCTGGACGAAGAACCGGCAGTTCGTCGGTTGGGACTCGAAGCAGCACGGCATCGTCATGGACACCCCGGCCGAAGGCACCGGCGAGGGCACTGGCTGGCGGCCGGTCGAGCTGCTCCTCCTCGGTTTGGCCGGCTGCACCGGTGTCGACGTCGTCTCCATCCTTGAGAAGAAGCGCGAGGACGTTCGCGGGCTCGAGATTGAAGTGCGTGGCGAGACCTACGTCGAGGGCTTCCCGCACTACTACCAAGATATCGAGGTCGTCTACACGGTTACTGGTGTGGGCATCAAGCCCTCTTCGGTGGAGCAGGCTATAGAGCTCTCCGAGCAGAAGTACTGCTCGGTCAAGGGGTGCCTCGGGCCGCAGTGCAACGTGAAGACGAGCTTCGAGATCGTCGAGTTCGAGCCACAGATCGGTCCGAAGAACCGTACCTAGTTCTCGCTCTCAGGGAGGCGTTTCAGTGCCAGATATCATCATCAAGGTCATCGATCTCGACGAGTGCAGTTGAAGCGGTGGGGGCGACCCCTACGCGGACGGTCTGTCCGAGTCGCTGCTTTTCGAGGCCGAAGTAACGGGTTCTGTCGATCTTCCAGCTGGCGAGTCGTCTTGTGGGATGCCGGTCTCTGTGCAGATCGAGCGCCTGGAGCGTGAACTTGCGAATCGCCTGGGCAGCGGATTCTCAGTCCAAGCCACCGACCTATACAGCCTAGAGGGCGTTGAGCGGGACGCGGCGCTGGACGCCCTCGTCGCCGGTGAACCCTCGCCGTTCGTGCTGGCTCTGGGAGGGCTGGTGTGTACAGGTAGCGTAGACACATCTGCGATTCTCGACGCGCTTCGGGTGTCGTCCGCAGAATCCAGCGCGATCTGTTGAGAGCAATCATTCCTCAGGAACGCCCGGTCCGATGGGCCGTCAAGATGAGAGGTCGTCAATGTTCGGTTGGGGAGTCAAGAGCGTCACTGTCGATGAACTTGCAGACAAACTCGCTGAGGGCAAGCAGGTGCTCATCGACGTTCGGGAGCCCTATGAGTTCGCTGCGGGTCACGTCAGGGGCGCGGTCAACGTGCCGCTGGGTCAGCTCGCCGGCAGACTCGGCAAGTTCGATTCGCATTCGGAGACGTACGTGATCTGTCAGTCGGGGCATCGCAGTGCGACGGCCGTGCGGCTCCTTGCCCGTTCCGGCTTCGAGCACGCGTACAGTGTCAAGGGAGGCACTTCGGCGTGGCGCGGCAAGCTGGTCCGCTAGTCAGCCGCGAATAATCGGCGCATCGGGCTCTCGGCTGACCACGGGGCCGATTCCCCTGCGACCCGGCATAACGGCGCCGCAACTCTCGGAGAGGAGCTACTGATGGGGACCAACCTCGGGACGGTTGACCGTGTGATCCGTGGAGTCGTCGGCGTCATCCTGATAACCGTCGGGCTGTTCCTCGTGAGAGGGATTCTCGGCATCGTTCTCAGTCTGCTTGGGGTCCTTCTGATCTTCAGCGGGACAGTCGGCTTCTGCCACGTGTACAAGGTTCTGCACATCCACAGTTCCAGAAAAGCGTGAGATCGATTCGAGATCACTGAGGAGGCCAGATCGAGGAGGTGGGCGGTGCCCGAGTACGCATACCGGTGCACGGAATGCGGCCATGATTTCAGTGTCAGGAAACGCATAGCTGAAGTGGCGCGAGAAGAACCCTGCCCGACCTGCGGCTCCAAGACGAAGCGCTTGTGGACGGTTCCTGCGATAGCGGGACCCACCTGCGGAGCAGATAGCGTCGGCGGCGGAGGTTGAGGCGTGAACTATCGGGCGTGACCCGGCACCTCATCTTCTGAGCAGCCCGCGTCCTCGGAAGCATGCCCGCTCCAGGTCCCCCGGACAGTCGACGGCGGCGAGAAGACTGAAGGGAGTCGGCTCGATGAGCCACCGAATGGCGTGGTGTCGGTGAGCGCGGGTCTGGCGCTACAGGCGAGCGCGATAGCTGCTCTGCATCGCCGTAGCCATGACCTCGAGTCGACGGATGTCTGCGAACGATATCTCTCGTGTCTGGATCACTGCGTGTGCTGACTGCGATTCGTATTCCAAGCCGAGTTCCTGTGAACGCTCGCAAAGGTCAGTCCCCGGCAGAACATGCAGTGTGGAGGATTGGACAACGCCGGGGTCGAGTCTGAACAGCCAGCGCAACCCACCGATGACGTCGAAAGCGTCGTCTCCCGGCAACCCGAAGATCAAGTCACACTCGACTGAGATGCCTTGGCGTTTCAGCTCCGCGACGCCTCTGGCAAAACGCTCGGAGTCGAAATTCCGATGGCACGCCTGCAAGGCGTCCATGCCTATCGACTGTGGTCCGGTCTCTACCGACACGACGCCGGCGCGTCGAAGGTCGAGCGCCTGCTCGGCGTCTATCCGCTCTATGTCGACTTCGATGGTGTGAAGAGTGAGACCGCGCCTCGCGTGCGGCTCGAGCATGTCGGCGAGCCAGTGCAGCCGGTCGGGGGTCAGATTGAACACCGAGTCCACGAAGGTGAACGACTTGACGCCGGGAGCCGTGGCCACCGCATTGATGTCAGCCGCGATCCGCTCTTTCGAGAAGCTCCGGATCCTAGTGCTGCCCTTCCCCTCGAAGCAGTAGCTGCAGTTGTGCGGGCAGCCGCGATACGTCTCGATGTAGGACAGCGCCTCGGTCGGAGACAGAAGGCCTGTCAGATACGGCGACGGAATGGTATCGAGATCGTCGATCAGTGGTCGGTCCGGAGCACTCACGACCTCATCACGATTGCGTGCGGTGACTCCGGGGCACATCCACATGCGCTTACCCGTTGCAATCACTCGCAGCAGTTCATCGAACGTCTCCTCGCCCTCGCCTCTCACGATTGCGTCGACCGCAGGGTTGGTCCCCACCACGTCTTCGGCGACGGCGCTCACTTCCGGCCCGCCCAGGATGATCTTCAGGTGATGGTCAGCATCGCGGATGATCGAACACGCTTCGTAGATCGCAGGAGCGTTCCAGCAGTACACGGAGAACGCGACGACGTCTGGGCCCATGCGCAGGAGGCGGTAGGCGGTCCGCCAGGGATCGACGTCCGTGGTCAGATCCAGAGTCTGGAAGGCGACCTTGCCTTTGAGCCGTGTATCGGCTTCGGCGTAGGCGCGAAGGTAGCCGAGCGCGAGCGACTGGTAGCCAGGACGGTTGAGGGCGACGAGTGCGACTTTGAGCGGTTGGTCTGCCATCGGTCAGCCCACATTGGGGGGTTTGAATCCGTGCGAGATACGTTGAGCTACCTGAGCGGCATCAGGTGGGGCCGCGAGGGCCGCGAGTGTCCGCTCGGAGGCCCCCGGCATCGCCCCGCCGCACACGTCTGTCAGAGGGCAAGTTCGGCAGGCTTCCGACTTCGTGCCCTCGACCTCGTGATACATGGAGGCGAGGTGAAGCTCCCATCCATTTGCGCATCCGTAGGGGATGCCTTCGACCGCGACCCAGGTTGCGTAGACGATCCCGGAATCGCAAGCCGCCCCAAGCCATGGGGCTGCCTGACGCGGATCGAGGTCGGCGTCATCGATCGACAGGAGCACGGCGTTCGCACCGGTCTTCGCGGCCAGGGTGACGATCTCCGGAGTGTCGTGCAGATTGTGCCGACAGACAGGAACCCGGACGGTGACGTGCACCCTCATGGTGTTCTTCAGCGCAGCTTCGAGGAAGTCCTTGACGCCGGCAACCGTTCTCTCGAACGATCCGCGTCTGCCGGTAAGTGAGTCGTGGAGTTCGGCAGTGGACCCGAGCAGCGGAATGGTGAGGTGGCGGACGCCGGAGCCCAGGGTCCGCTCGACGGTTTCCGCAGTCGCGAGCGCATGGGCGTCGGACTCGAGTCTGATGCGACTGGCTCCCGCTGTGACCGAGGCGTCGAGCAGCTCGAAAAGAGCGGGATGATGGAACGGCTCGGCGCCTGTTAAGGACAGGTTGGGGCCCGGACCGCCGGGCCACGTACTGGCTGCTTCACCGATCGCCAGAAGGATGCTCGAGGCGTCACGAAGTGTCTCGGCTTCAGCTCGATGACAGCGAACGCATCGGGGAGCGCCGGATTCGCCGAGAACGATGTTCGCGAACCTCAGCACAGAGGCTTCCTTACCCCTAGGGGTATCGATTGTACGCCCGGCATGAACGACTCGCAATCAGGGCGCCGACCCCCAGACACGGTGGAACCGTAGTTTGACATCTATATGCGGGGCGCAGATAGTGTTGGTTACATCTAGATGGCAGATAATCGGATGCCCCAGAACATCTGGTCGCCGACTGCGCTGACCGATTGCAGTGCCCCCCAACACATGATCGCGCATCATCGGAAGACTGGAGACGTCACCAAATGAGAAGAATCCTCTTCGTCACACCGCCCTACACCTGTTGGGGCCAGATGCTGATGGGCAACTGGCCCCCACTGCAGATCGCCTTTCTTGCCGGCGCGGCTCGCGAGGCGGGGCACGAAGCGAAGATATTCGACGCGATGAACAAGAAGCTCTCCTTCGACGACATTCGCGATGAGATTGAACGCTACCGGCCGGACTTCGTCATGTCGCTCGACTACCTGCCGGTGACCGGCTCCATCAGCACCTGCACGGTGCCTGCCGCGATCAAGGCTCTCGGCGTCGCCAAGCAAGTCGATCCGCGCATCGTCACCCTCCTCGGAGGGCCGCATCCAACGTTCATGTACGACGAGATCTTTCGCGAGGACAGCAACAAGGTCGACTTCGTGTTGCGGGGGGAAATGGAGGGCACCCTCGCAGAACTCATGTCGACCTTCCCGCTAGAGTCCCCCGATGAGGTCAAGGGCATCGCGTTTCTCAAGGACGGCGAAGTCGTCGCGACCGAGATGCGACCTCAGATCGAGGACCTCGACACGCTCGAGGTCGCGTGGGACCTGCTCGACTGGGAGGACTACCACTACAACGTAGAGCCCTACGGACGCATGGCATCGGTACTGACCTCGCGCGGGTGCATGATGGGATGCTCGTTCTGCGGCCAGCGTCTCTTCTGGCGCGGAGCCTGGCGTGCTCGCGATGCGGAGAAGGTCGTGGCGGAGATACGGCACCTCGTCGAGGAATACGACGTCGAGTTCGTCACGATGATCGACGCCTACCCGACCTACGACCGGGAGCGCTGGGAGAAGATCCTCGACCTGCTCATCGAGTCGGACCTGGGCGTAAAGATCCTTATCGAGACTCGCGTCGAGGACATCCTGCGCGACGAAGACATCCTGCAGAAGTACCACGATGCTGGCATCATGCACGTCTACATGGGAACCGAGAGCAGCAGCGACGAACTCCTCGAAAGCCTGAACAAGGGCACGACGATCAATCAGAACCAACGCGCCATCGATCTGTGCCGTGAGTACGACATCATGACCGAGGCGTCGCTCATGGTTGGCTTCCCCGGAGAGACATGGGACTCGATCAAGAAGACCACCGAAGTAGCAATCCGCCTCAATCCGGACATTGCGGTCTTCCCCGTGCTCACCCCGATGCCCTTCACGCCACTCTGGGATGAGATGCACGACCGCATCCGCGTATGGGACTACTCGCAGTACAACCTCACGACCCCGATCATCGAGCCTTACGCGATGTCGCTCGAAGACATCACGATTGCACTGGGTCGCTGCTACATGACGTTTTACGCCAACAAGATGACGGACATCCTCGCGCTTCCCGACGGTTTCAAGCGCCGCTACATGCTCTCCGCGATGAAGACGATGATGAAAGACTACGGCGAACACTTCGACTTCCTCGGCATCGGAATGTCTAAGATCGCGGACATGGTGGGCATGCCCAAGATGCCCAAGATGTCGGAGATAACGGAGGCACTGAAGTAGCGCGCCAAGATCATGACGTCGGTCAAATGAAGGAGGTTTCTCATGGGCCCCATGTGCGAAGGACCTGCGAGTGAAGGGGTCCACGGACCCGGCGGAGGCAATCGTGCATGCTGCCGAAGGGCGGGCGGCGGCGGGGCTCTTGTCGAGCCGGCCGCGCTCGCAGGCCTGCTGAACAAGTCTGCGCACGGCTACGACCTGCGTCGTGAGATTCGCGAGATGACGGGTGGAGAGCTCGAGGTCGATGCCGGCGGGCTGTACCGCGTGCTGCGTCGTATGGAGGAGGAGGGCTTCGTAACGTCGGCGTGGGCCGAAGGGGACTCAGGGCCCCAGCGCAGGGACTATGAGCTCACCGCCGAGGGGCGGGACCTGGCCGAGGACTGGGTTGACCATCTGCGTGAGCGAGAGCGCGTGTCCAAGCTGCTTGCCGATGCACTGTCCTCGGGGTTGAAAGAAGAGGCTCGGTAGAACCTGGGAGGTACGAACATGGCCGGATTCGATACAACGGGTCCCGCAGTTGCGAGGCGGATGACAGGTCGCGGCGATAGGGTGCCTACTCGGAATCGCCGCGTCGGCATGGGTCGACCTGAACGCTGGTCGAAATGAAACTCGCGGTGTCGGCCCTCGGACCAAATCTGGACGACAAGGTCGACGAACGTTTCGGGCGGGCCGCGTACCTGCTCATTGTGGATGCCGACACACTTGCGGTCGACGTGCTCGACAACTCGGCTAACAAGCACGCTTTGCAGGGCGCCGGCCTCGGAGCGGCAGAAGCTGTCTCGGCTGCCTCAGCCGACGCCGTCATTACGGGGCACTTGGGCCCCAAGGCATTCCGTGCGTTGGACGCCATCGATGTTCACGGGTACTCGGGAGTTGGTATGACGGTCCGCGAAGCGATAGGTGCCTTTGCAATGAACACGCTCGAACCGCTCGACGATTCAAACCCATACCAACGGTTCGAATAGCAGCACAGTCTTTGGACAGCCAATTCAGTAGGAGGTCTCCGATGTCAGAACAGCTTCTCCTCGCGGTTCCTTCCATGGGTACCGGGGGCATCGAGTGCGAGCGGTCGGGACACTTCGGCCACTGCGACACGTTCACCTTGGTTGAGATAGACGGTGACGCGGTCAAGAACGTGAGCATCATCCAGAATCCTCCTCACGTGGATGGCGGATGCCTTGGCCCCGTCAACCTTCTGGCGTCGAACGGCGTCACGGCGATCGTGGTCGCGGGCATGGGTGCTCGGCCTTTGGCTGGCTTCCAAGACGCCGGCATCGATGTGTACTTCGACAATGTCACACCGGTCGTGGGGGATGTTGTGGCGAGGCTCCTCGCCGGCGAGTGCGAGGTCATGGACGCGCGTGACTCCTGCCAAGGGCACTAGCCTTGGGACCTACCGCCCCAATAGCATTCCCACATCCGTTGCGTGTCGCGGTCGCCTCGGGCAAAGGGGGCACTGGCAAGACCTTGGTCTCGACGGGCCTTGCGGCTCTGGCCGCAATTGCGGGCAACCGAGTTGTGCTCGTCGACTGCGATGTCGAGGCCCCCAACGACCACTTGTTCGTCCGCGTCGATTCGCCGATCACCGTTCCTGTGCTCGTTCCGGTGGCGACGGTGGATGCCGCACTGTGCACCGGCTGTGGAATCTGTCGGCAGGCCTGCGCTTTCGGTGCCCCTCGACTCTTGGGGGGCTCGGCAATCGTCTTTGAGGAGATGTGCCACGGGTGCGGCCTTTGCCTGCGGGCCTGCCCGGAGGGCGCGATCCATGAAGTGCCCGATCGGGTCGGCGAGATTGCGGTCGGCTATGCGAGAGACATCGGCGAGTTGCAGTTGGTCACCGGCCGGCTCGATGTTGGGCAAGTCAAGACTCCACCGATTGTTCGGCAGGCGAGAGCTCTAGGCGAAGGGATTGAGCCCGATTTCGTTGTCTTAGACGCGCCGCCGGGGGTTGCTTGTTCAACAGTCGAATCGGTCCGAGGGGCAGACGTACTCTTGCTGGTGACCGAGCCCACCCCCTTCGGCCTTCACGACGTCGCGCTCGCCCGCCAGCTCGGCTTCAGCCTGGGAATACCGATGGGCATCGTGCTCAATCGCGACATGGGACAGCGCAGCGATCTCGAGGAGCTGAGTGTGGTTTGGGACGTGCCGATTCTTGCTCGCATTCCCTTTCAGCGCCATATTGCCGAGATCTATGCAGGAGGCGGAAACGCCGCGCTTCAAGTGGGCGCAGTAGGCGCGGCGTTGGGCGCCGTGCTTCGAGCGTTGCCGGGTTTGGCCCACGAGGATGAGCTGGACGAGCTGGAGAACTGGTCGTGACGACAATTGTGATCGCATCAGGCAAGGGCGGCACGGGCAAGACCACGCTCACGTCGCTGTTCGCCGCTCTGGCGTCGGAGAAGTCTCGCGTCGTGGTCGTGGACGCAGATGTCGAAGCGTCCAACCTTCCGATAGCCATGGGTGTTGTCGCTGAGAGATGTCAGGCATTCGCCGGCCAGAGCAAGATCTCCATCGACCCTGCCGTCTGTAGCGGGTGCTCGGCTTGCGAGCTCGTGTGCCGCTTCGGAGCGCTGTCGTTCGACATGGAAACGGGCGCGTTTGTAGTTGACCCGGCCGCATGCGAGAGATGCGGCTTCTGCGCCTACGTGTGCCCGTTGGACGCCGTGCGAACGGTCGACAGTGTCAGCGGCGAGGCATGTGTCGGAATGTCGCCCGTCGGACCGATGGCGTTCGGCAAACTGGAACCAGGCGAGGACCTATCGGGTCGGCTCGTGAGCGAGGTCAGACGCCTTGGTTCTGCCGAGGCACTCGACACCGAGGCTACAGTCGTGCTCGTCGACGGACCGCCTGGCGTCGGATGTCCTGCAATGGCGTCAATGGCCGAGACGGACCTGCTGGTCGCAGTCGCGGAGCCCACGGTTTCGGGGCAGCATGATCTGGTACGCATAGTGGAGCTCGCCGGCCGCTTTAACCTGCCCGTGCTGGTCGTGCTGAACAAGTCGGACTTATCGCCATCGGGTGCTGAGCGCATTCGCGAACTCTGCCACCTCCGCGAACTCCCGCTCATCGCCGAGATTCCATTCGATCCGCGCATCGCGCAGGTGATGTCAGGTCAGGATAATCGGCTGCCTGCGACTGGTCTCGCCGTCGCGGAGGCGACCCGCGCGTGGAGACGTATCGAGTCCAGTATGCGGACGACAAGTGCTTGAGGGCGGGACGAGACACACGGCAGGGGTGATCGCCCAGTATGTCTGCGTAGAACGAATCACTGAGACGGCAGCATCGTCGGGTATACAATGCCGACTGTCGCACGGGCAACCCCGCGTGAAACCGCGAACGCATGGATGACTTGGAGGCCGATGTGACAGCCGATTCCGCTGCCGAACTGACTAGCCCTGAACCGCGCGATCGCGCGAGAGCCCTCATCGAACGTGGAATCTCTCGGCTCGACACCGGCGAACGCGACTCTGCGATGAATGACTTCCTGGAAGCCGAGCGCGTAGCCGCGGAGACGGGCCTTGATGGACTCGTGAGGACGTCTCGCATCAACCAGGGGTACGTCTACACAGTCGAAGGTGATAGCGAGTCGGCAGCGCGCCTCTACGAGCAGGCCGCGGATCTCTCCCGCGAGGCCGACGATACCGAGCGTCTCTCACTGGCGCTTGCCAACCTCAGCGTTGAGCTGAAAGAGCAGGGCCGCAACGAGGACGCCATCACTGCGCTGAGTGAGTACCTCGGACTACTGGGCGACGACGCCGCAGCCGCGGCCGCCGAAGCTTACTTGAGCCGAGCGACGTGCCTCGTCGAGCTTGGCGACCATCAGGCGGCATTCGTGGATCTGGATGAGGCTGAGGTCGCCGCAGCCGAGGCAGATGACCAATCACTGCGCTATATGGTGCGGATGAGCCAAGGCGGTGTCTACGTGCGGATTGGCGACCTCATGGCCGCGCGCATTGTTTTTGAACAGGCGATGGATCTTGCACTGGCGGCTGGCGACAAGGCTGCAATCCAAGAAGCCCGCGTGAGTCTCGCTCAGGTATGCCGACTCATCGGACTGGCAGACCAGGCCGAGGGCCTGTACGAAGAAGCCGAGATTCAGTACCGCGAGGAAGGGAACTCAACCGCACTCGCGGATGCCCTGTATTGGCACGGCGTAGTACTCGCGTCTCAGAAACGAGTTGAGCCGGCCTTGGCCAAGTGGCGTGAGGAGGAGGCAATCAGGCGCGAACGGGGGCAAGATGGACACGTGGCGGAGAGTCTTTACGCCCAAGCCGATGTCCTGAGCGGGGCCGGTGACCACGAGGCCGCCAACCCCCTCTTCCATGAGGCCGTTGAGCTTCTCGAGACCCTCAACATGGCTGATGACCTGCCGGTCGTCCTGTACGAGTACGGGATGTCGCTGCGAGAGGCAGACAAGCCGGCTGAGGCGCTGAACCGCGCGGATGAGGCTGTTAGGCTGGCCGCAGTCAAGGGCGACCCGATCGTAGAGCGGCGCGCTCAGAGTCTGCGCGCCATGGCCCTCGCCGACCTCGGTCAGATCGCAGACGCTCAAGCCGCGATCGATGCGGCGGAGTCCCTCTGTGCGGACGCGCTCGCGCATTCGGCGATGGTGTGGACCCTCGCGAGGCGCGCATACGTTCTCGCGTGTGATGCGGGTGAACCCGATGACGTGGTCTCGGCACTAAAGGCGGCCCACGAATACGCCATGATGCACGGGGAGTTCGCCGTGAGCCGGACGGCGGTCCGCAGAATCGCCGAGGAGATCAACTCGCAGTGCGGTGAGACATACGCCCGGCCGATTGAAGCTTTTCGTCACTCCCAACTCGAAGAGCTGAACCGAAGTGTCAACGCGGGAATGCCGCGCAACGTGACGACCCACCCAGAAGAAGTTGAAGTGCCGACGGCGGTTCTACCTGATGACGAGGAGTTCGAGAGCTCCTCGCAAGAGGAGTGAGCGTCGCCACGCCTTCCACCTTCTGGTACGTCTGGATGCGGCAGGACGGGCACACCTAGGTGTCACGCAGGCGATCCCACTATTCCACGGAGTGCGAAATCGTTGACTGGAGATGGTCGTGGCTGCAAGGCATGGAATACCTCGCGCGCAGCAAGTTCTCGTCTCAGTACTGCTCGGCATACTGATTGTGGTCATTGTCGGAGTCGGCGTTCGCATGTTGTATCCGCCGCCGGTCCAGAATGACGCGCAGCTGCAGAGGCTCAATGACGAGCAGAGAGCGTTGGATAGTTCCCGCCGGCTTGTGGGCAAGCTGTCAGGCAAACACGAGGCCTACTTCAAGAATCTCTCCACGGAGATTGCCGCCAAGAAAGAGGCCTTGCAGTCTGGCCGCGAAGCTTGGCACCGCAACAGCACTATCGCTCTGGTTGCGCTCGGGGCACTCCTGATGGGCCTGTCGCTTATCCGCGTGGATCGTCGGTGGGCAGTCAAGGACGGCCTGTTTCTAGGGGGCTTCTTCACGATCTGCTATGCCGTCGTCTGGTCGTTCGCTGAGAGCTCGGCAGTTGTGAGCTTCGCGGTCCTAGGAGTCGCGTTGGCGGTGGTGCTCGTCATCGGCTACTTGAGGCTCGTCCAATCGCGCAAGTTGAACGTAGTCCGTTCCACTAGGGTGGAGCCCACTCCACCAGCGGCTTAGCGTCTATGGGGCTGTCCGGGTGAAGCGAAAGCGCATGTGTAGATTGGCCGGTGCGGCAGCCTCATGGCAGTCCAGCTGTGTCACGAAGCGCCGGAGCGCATAGCACGCTGTCTAAACCACTATGATGTTGACTGAACGATCCGCTGTAGCAGGGCTTCTTGAGACTCGCTGGAGGCAGGGTGTCGAGCACTCGACCAAAGTCGGCCCGATCTCCTTCGCGGTCATCCACCGCGCTGCTGTTGGTTGCGCTTGCCGCTACGGTGGCGGTCGCCGTGCTCGGGAGCATCGCGGTGTGGGGACTGTACGGATCTGCGTACGCAGACCAATCATCGGGTGCGCCCGCAGCCTTCGCGGGCTCTGCGCAGCCTCTGCGGGTCGGTCTCGCCCGGAGCCCAGGCGGGCCCGGTGAGTGGATTACGTTCGCCAGGGTGTTCGCGCAAATGCAGCGTGACTTGAAACGCCCCGTGGTCATCCGCTACGTGTTGTCCAGCGAAGACCAGACACACCTTTTCCAGCGTGGGCAGATTGACGTGGCCCTCATGTCAACTTTGGCGTACATGGACGAGCAGGCTGCCGGGCGCGTGACCTTGATTGGGACCCCTGTTGTCCTCGGCGAACCCATGGATGCGATGTTCGTGGTGGTTCGAGACGACAGCAAAGCAAGACGGATCGAGGATCTTCGGGGTAAGCGATTCGCAGTCTCGCAGGATTTGGCTGGTGTGTCCTTCGTGTACTGGCTGCTGAAGAAGCGGGGGGAGAATCCCGACGGCTTCTTCTCAGCGACGCCAACTGACGTCCAGGACGAGAACCTCAAGAAGGTGGCAAAGGGAGAGGTTGATGGAACCAGCGTACGGCGCTCTGCCCTTGCCGCGTGGCCGGAAGGTACATTCCGAATCATCGAGCGGTCACCTGAGCTGGGCATGCCTCCGATCGTGGCGAGCAAGTCACTTGACGAGGCGACCGTCGATCAGGTCCGTCAGAGCCTGCTCCACGCGGCCGCTCGGGGCGTCATACCCGTTGGCAGTGTTGTCACCGGGTTCCGCGCTGCCAACGATTCGGAGTACGACTTCGCCCGGGTGCTCGACGCGACTGACCGGCGCTTGGAGCAGAAAGCTTTCGGGAGTGCCCACCAGTGAGGCAATTACTGAGACCAGGCTCGCTCGGCCGCCGCGTGTTCCTGGCGCTCATTGTTGGAGAGCTGGTATTTGCCATCGTGATGGGCGTCACCATCGGTGTGTTCACCACACTTGCCGATGTGCGGCAGCGCGAGGAAGCGGTCAGGCAGATAAGCTCGTCGATTGCCGCCGGGCTCATGCCCATGATTGCGGACCAGCAAATCACACACGTTCAAGCGCAGCTGTCGAGCATCGTCCAGACAGCCAACGTTCACGACGTCATCGGGATCGGCATACGAGACGCTTCCGGGACCGAGATCGCGCATCAAGGAGCGGCGCTGACCGAAACCCCCGGGGCGCAGCAAGGTCTACTGACGCCCTTGGCGCCGCTGCTGAAGAATCAAGTCGTTGTCCAGCCGGTTGTAGTAGACGGGCTACAGGTTGCTACCGTGTCGATTCTGTTCTCCCCGCCGGGGATGGACTCACTGAAGGTTCCGATAATCGCATCGGTGGTCGTACTGCTGTCTGTGATCGTCGTGTCGCTGCCGTGGACCGCGTGGAAGCTCACAACGGACGTAGTGGAGCCGCTTGACGAACTTGGCGCTTTCGCGACGCAGATTGCCGAGGGCGATCTCGACGCGTCGCCGCCCACACGAAGAGGCGGTGAGATAGGCGAACTCCAGGAAACCCTGGGTCGCATGAGCGTCCAACTGAAGTACCGCGACGATCAGCTCAGGGGCTCGTACTCGGATCTCGCGAAAGCCTACGGGGACCTCGACCGCGCCAAACACGAGATTGAACAACTTGCCGCCTTGAAGGCCGATTTTGTCGCCATCGCAGCGCATGAACTTCGAAGCCCGCTGACGACGATAACCCTCTATGCCGAGCTTCTGGAGACAGGAGCGCTGTCCGAACTCGAGCCCAAGGCTTTGGACGCAGTGGAAGTAATCGGCTCTGCATCCGCGCGCCTTGGTTCGATTGTCTCGGATCTGATGGACTCCGCGTTGCTCGAGCGCGGGCTCATGCCGATTCAGTTCGGTGATGTGTGGGTGAGCGAGCTTGTGGGCAATGCGGCGAGGGACGCGCAGCTAATGGCGCAGTCGCACGACATCACGATCCGATTTGAGGATTTCACACCGGATACCGTGATCCGCGGGGATGCCTTGCGGCTTCGCCAAGTGCTGGACAACCTGCTCTCGAATGCCGTTAAGTACTCGCCCGCAGGCACACAAGTCGATGTCAGACTGGGCACGGATGCAGACTTCATCGACATAGAGGTTGCCGATCAAGGGATCGGCGTGTCACAGGGCGACAAGCACGTGCTCTTCACGCTATTCGGGCGCGTAGATTCCGGTGATGGAAGGGACACGTCGGGCCTCGGGCTAGGTCTCGCCATCAGCGCACGAATCGTCGAAGCGCACGGCGGACACCTCACTTATCGAGATAACGAGCGGGGCAGGGGAAGCGTCTTCTGCGCGAGACTGCCTCGCGGTGGACGTGAAGCAGACCTCCCGAGCACGACGATTCTGGTGGTTGGAGAAGACAGGCATGAGTGATTCCGTTCTGCCGCAATCTGCGCAAACAAGAATCCTGCTGGTCGACGACGACGTTCAGCTGGTCCGGGGTCTGAAGACCGCGTTGGAGCACCATGGGTATGTCGTCCGAGCCGTCGAACGAGGGGCGCACGCCGCTGAGATAGCGACGCAGTTCGGGCCGCAGCTTATTCTCCTCGATGTGATGATGCCGGGGGTTGATGGCTGGCAGGTCCTTGGTCAGCTCAGGGCCAGCCCGCACACGGAGAGCATTCCGGTGATCATGCTGACTGCAAGCGGCGCTGACGCCGCGAAACTGAAGGGCTTCTCTTTGGGCGCGGATGACTACGTCACCAAGCCCTTCAGCCTACAGGAGCTGCAGTGCCGAGTTGAGGCCGTGCTCAGACGCTCGAGGCCGCGCGACGCGGCGGAAGCCGAATGGTCGATTCCAGTCTTGGCGGGTACCTCCGGCTTTGAGTTCTTGAAGAGCACGGATATCTACTTCGCGGAGGGTATCCGGAACTACACGTACGTTCACACGTATGACTCCCGCTACCTCTGCCGACTCTCTCTGGGCGCACTTGACGACCAGCACGTCGCCGATTTCATGCGCGTGCACCGATCGTACGTCGTGAATATGGCTCAGGTCAGGGGCTGTGGCTGGGTGAGCGGCTCTTCTTACAGACTCCGCCTCGGAGACCTTGCGCGGACTGAGTTTCCGGTGAGCCGCGCGCTGCTGTCTGAGGTCCAGACGCGTCTCGGCCTGAAGGCGTAGCGCTCCGTTCAGCCGTTGCTCATCGGTGCGCGCAGACTGTCGGCGCGGCAGTTCTGAGCCGGCGTTGCCACGCCGCGTTGTCTGGCCTTGCGGAGCACCCAATCAGGAGCCCATCTACGACCGCGCGTTTGAAGGCGCGCCGATGTCCTAGCGGCTGCTCCGACGCCCGCGCCCAGCGAAGCCGACAGGCCCGACGGGCGGCTGGTTTCGTCATTGGTAGTCCCCCACTCGTCACTGCGACGGTCGACTCATCCTTGATGTCGGCCTGTTGTACATGAGGCTGCCTTCACTCTCGTTTGTGGAGGTTTAATGGAGACTAAGCAAGTCTGTCCGTGCTCGTTAGCGGTACGACACAAGGGGAGGGGAGCGCTCAAAAGTACCTGCAAGAACTGCGCATGAAACGGACCAAGAGAGGAAGGCTAGAAATGACCACCACCAAAATCTCACGTAGGCAGTTCCTGGGCGGTGCGGCGGGTGCCGCAGCAGTAGTGGGAGCGGCGACGCTGCCGTTCGCCATGAATGTTTCCACAGCAGCGGCGACGCCGCCGCAAGTGTTCCCGTTGGCCATCGACACCGGTGGATGGGTGCCGCTGGATGCCAAGGCGTGCGCTCGTCAAGCCTACGAGATTTACAAGGGTAAGTGGGCTGGGCACTCGGCGTGCTGCGAAGCGACCTACTGGCCCATCGTCGGTGTCCTCGCTGCAAGGTACCCGACGACCTGGGGCAACATTCCCATGGGCATGTTCAACTACGGCGGCGGCGGCGTTAACAGCTACGGATCGATTTGTGGCTGCCCCAACGGTGCATCCGCTCTGCTTTCACAGATCAGCGCCACGACCGGCATGAAGATGAACTTCATGTCTTGGTATGAGAAGACGGCTCTGCCGAGCAACGCGGCCTCTCTTGACTACCTCACCGGTACTTGGTCTGCGCCCGCCGGTGCAACTGGCGGCTGGGCCGATTATCTGACCGCTGGGGCAACCCAGATTCCAATTCCGACCAATAACCTCCCGAGTTCTACCTCGGGCAACGTACTCTGCCACGTCTCCCTCACTAAGTGGCGGGTCGCAGCGGACCAGTTCCAGCACGCCTACTCCCTGACGAAGGATCTCCAGTCTCAGCGTTGTGGCGCGCTCTGTTACGACGCCGTGTACTATCTCGCGACGCTGATCAACACGTGGAAGGCCGGCGGCACGATCGACGGTTCGACCAGCGTGGACGCTAGCACTGCGGGCTGCAAGGCAACGGCCTGCCACGGCTCGAGCCCGACCGACCCGCTCTGCGACTCCGTTACCGCCCAGGGCAGCATGAAGTG
This sequence comes from Coriobacteriia bacterium, assembly GCA_031292615.1. Lineage (NCBI taxonomy): Bacteria > Bacillati > Actinomycetota > Coriobacteriia > Coriobacteriia bacterium. Next base: position 31,926 of record JARLGT010000092.1, read on the forward strand.
CTCCACATGTCACTCCATGTAGGTCTAGTAGCGATACCCCGGTGTCGCACATCGCGTCACACCGAGGACACTTACAAGAGGTCGGTCCGCACGCGGACCACTACTAGAGGAGGATCTGTGAAGAAGACTCTGCTCGTCGCGGCTCTCGTCGCGATGCTCGTGTTCGCCTTCTCCGGCGCTGCCTTCGCCGCAGGAATCAACCACTCCGGCCAGCAGCGCCTCGGTGCTGCGGCGACCGCGCCGGCCAACGGCTACAACCAGGACGGCACGCCCAACCTCGCCATCCCGGGCGCCGGCACCAACACCTACATGGACTGGAACAAGGGTCTGGGCGACAACGCCAACAACGGCAGCTCGCCGCACGGCAACTACACGACGACAACCGTAAAGTGTGTCGTGTGCCACGCGGTCCACTACGCCGGCGCCAACGGTGCCCCGGTCGGCTCTGCCACCGGCGTCGCTGACACCCTGTTGCGTGTCCGTGCCGACTCGGCGTGCATCCTGTGCCACGCCACCACCG
>JARLGT010000093.1 GCA_031292615.1 Coriobacteriia bacterium
CGTCCCCGATCTCGTGACTGCCCACGTGCAGCTGGGAGAGGCGTTCTCGGCGGCGTCCTTCGATGCCGAGGCGATCGACTCGTGGCGACAGGCGCTCGCGCTCAACCCCCACGAGGCGCGCGCGATGTACAACCTAGCGGTGGCGGCGCTCAAGCGCGAGGGGATGGCCACGGCGCTTCCGGGTTTTCGCAAGGCCGGCGAGCTCGACCCCAGCCAAGACGACTTCTTCTTTGCGCTGGCCGGCGTCTACGACGACGGTCGGCCCGCCCCGGATCCGGCGACGGTCGCACCCGATCGGGCTGCTCGGCTGTCTGCGGCGTTCGCGCTCGCCTTCGAGGAGGACTTCTTCGCGGCGGCCGATCTGATCCGCCTCATCCTCGACGAGAACCCGGACGACGCCGAGACACTCGCGCTTGCCGGCTACCTGTACCTGAAGCAGGAGGCCGCCAACGAGGCGATGTCGGTCGCGCTGCGCTCGCTCGCGGTCTCCACACGCGCTTCGACCGCGGTCTACGTGCTGGGAGCGGCGTTTGCCAAGCGGCCCGGCCTGAATCGCAACTCGGCGCGCGTGTTTGGCGCGTTGGCCCGCGCAGTGCCCAACCACCCGATGCCGCACGTGCTGCTGGGCGAGTCGCTACTGTCGCTCCAGCGGTTCGGGCAGGCCAAAGCCGCCTACGTGCGCGCGGTCGAGCTCGACCCGGCGTGCGTCCGCGCGCGCTTTGGGCTGGCTGCCGTGCTGCTGACCGAGGGCGAGTACGCGCGCGCGCACTGGGAGATTCGCCGCGCCGCCTATCACGACACGCGCCGCCAAGGCCTCTTCTGGAAGCTCTACGACACCTACGCCGAGACCCGGGACTAGCATGCCGACACGCAGGGGCGAGTCGCGCCCACGACATCATCGAATCGGCCCCACCGAGCCGCCAGCGCCAGCTGGCGAGTCTGTCTCGGCGCCAGCCGACCTGGACGCTGTGGTCGTAGGCGCGCAGCGTGAGGCGCCCGCATCCAAGGGCCCGCGCCGCAACCCGCTCTACCCGGTGGGCGCCACGCTCTTCCCGCTCGACGCCGAGAACAAGCGATGGTCCGAGTGGTACCACCGCGACCTGGAGCCCGACCTCGGCGTCTTGGAGGAGGCGCGCTTCGCGCTGGTGCGACTCCTGGTGTCGTGGAAAGTGCTGGAGCCGCAGGTCGGCCAGTACGACGCTGCGGCGCTGACCTGCTTTGCGGAGCTGGTGGAGAGCGCAGCCGCGCACAAGCAGCAGGTCATCGTGTGCTTCTTCGCCGATGACCGACACGCCGAGCTGACCGACGTCACCTGGGGACGCCGCCGAGATGCAACAAACGACCCGTACCTCGTTGCCCGGGAGACGTCGCTCATCCAGTACGTCGTGGCCCGGCTTCGCGCAGAGGCCGGCGTATTCGCGTGGCAGCTCGCCGACGAGGCGTTTTACTCCCAGTTCTCCAGCGATGTGGCACTCGAGGCGTGGACGAGCCAGATGCGCGACGCGATCCGCGAGCTGGATCCCAAGCGGCCCATCACCTTGGGCTGCGACCCCGAGACGCTCTTCCGGGCGACCGGTGTGGATGCTCGCGTCGCCATCGAGACGTGCGAGTTCGGCGTGACACACGTGACCGCGGCGTATCGCGCGTACGCCGCCGAGGGCCCGGTCACGAGCGGACCGGCGACCTACCTCGACTCGTTCCTCCTCCGTGCTGCCGATCGGGGCAAGCCGGTGCTGATGGACGCCGTCGGCCCGCTGACCTTGGACAACTCGGCGGCCGAAGAGGCAGCCGCACTGCGTATCGCGCTGTGGTCGGGGCTGGTCAACGGCTCGTCTGGTGCGCTGCTCCGCCGCTTTCGCGATCTGGAGACGGAGCGTCGCGAGCCATACTTCGTCGACCCGTTCGAGACGCTCGTCGGCGTCGCCGATGGCGAGGGCGAGCTCAAGCCGAGCTTCGAGGAGGCCCGCGCCTTCGTGCGCGCCGCCGCGCGCATCGACCTGAAGAGCTACGAGCCGAGTCCCGAGCGCACGGCCGTGATCGTCCCGGTCGAACGCTACATGTCGCTGCCCAACCTCGCCGGGCTCTACGACCCGCGCGCCTGTCTCGCCGCCTTCGTGGGTGCCAAGGAGGCGCACGTTCCAGTCACTGTCGCCGACGAGACCGACGAGTTCTCGGCGTACTCAGTGCTGATCGTTCCGAGCGCCTTCGACCTGGCCGAGCGCACGTGGAAGCGGCTCGCGAGCTTCGTGCAAGGCGGCGGCTCGATCGTGCTCTCGTACGGCGGAGGCGACGCCGCTCCGTACGTCCGCTCGCTGTTCGGTGTCGAGTTCCTGGGCGATGCGGGCCCTCGCGAGATTCTGTCGTGCCGAGTTGCGCAGGAGACAGCGCTGGGTGCGCTGGAGAGCTTCGACGTGAAGCTCGGGCTGGCCAACTTCGCGCTGCTCTCGCCGGGCTCGGCGACGGTGGTTGCCACCGATGACACGGGCAGCCCGCTGCTGACGGTCAACCAGGTGGGCCAGGGGCGCGCCATCTACATCGCGACTCCGCTCGAGCGCGCGATCGCGCAGGGCGACCCATGGGCCACGCCGGCCCCCGTCCGCTCGCTGTTGCGCGAGGTCTACGGCTCGGTGGCGCGCGGTGCAGGTTGCGGCGCACCGGTGGGCTGCGACGCTCCCGACGTCGAGCTTTCGCTGTTCCAAGGCGAGGACGACGACGTGCTCGTGCTGGTCAACCACGCGCCCAGGAAGCTCTCGGCAGACATCTCCTCGGAGCGTCGCGTCGCCTCGATCGCCGACGTCCGCGGCGGAGCACACGTCGCCGTAGGCGGCACTCGGTTCTCGGTTCCCCTGGACTCCAACGGGGTGGTCGCGCTGCGGCTTACCTACCTGTGACGCCGAGAGGAGGCCTGCGACCATGAGCGACCGCGAGAAGATCCGGCTGACACAACTGTCGAGTAAAGCTGGTTGAGCCGCTAAGTGGGGTCCGGGCGACCTCAAGGCGGTGCTCGCCAACATCGCTCCCGGCAACTCCGAGCAGTTGCTGCTGGGCTTCGAGACCAGCGACGACGCTGCGGTCTACCGGCTCACGCCCGAGATCGCGACGCTGCTGACGGTCGACTTCTTCACGCCCATCGTCGACGACCCGTACGACTTCGGGCGCATCGCAGCGGCCAACTCGCTTTCCGACATCTACGCGATGGGCGGACGTCCGCTCACCGCGATGAACCTGCTCGCGTTCCCGTGCTCGCTTGGCCCCGACATTGTGGGCGAAGTTGTCCGCGGAGGCGCCGAGAAGGTCGCCGAAGCCGGTGCCGTTACCGTGGGTGGCCACACGATCGACGACAAGGAGCCGAAGTTCGGGCTCTCCGTGATGGGTGTCGTGCATCCTGACGCGGTCGTGCGCAACATCGGAGCGCTCCCGGGCGACGTGCTGTTCCTGACCAAGCCCATCGGCACCGGCGTGATGGCGACGGCAATCAAGCAGGGCCTTGAGACCGAGGACAGCGCCCGCTACGTGATCGAGTCGATGGCCCAGCTCAACCGCCTCGCCGCCGAGGCGATGATCGAGGTGGGCGTGCACGCCTGCACCGACGTGACGGGCTTTGGGCTGCTCGGCCACCTGCACGAGATGGCCGAGGGCAGCGGTGTGGCGGCATGGCTCGCTGCAGCCGACGTGCCGCTGTTCGACCGCGCGCTGGGCTACGCGGCCGACGGCGTCGTCCCCGGCCGCACGCACGAGCTGGTCGCTTGGGTGCGCGAGTGGACCGACTGGCACGCCGAGGAGCCCGCCGAGATGTGGCTGCGCGTCCTGGCCGACCCGCAGACCAGCGGCGGCCTGTTGATGGCCGTCGCGCCCGATCGCGCCGACGCGCTTGCGCTCGCTCTCGCGACCCGCAGCGTGAAAGGCGCGCTCATCGGCGGCGTATGCGAGGGCGAGGCCGGGCGCATCACGGTTCGTTGAGGGCTGTGCCGCCGCTGTCGTTCGCATCACGCTCCGCTTGCGTTCAGCTGCAGCTATAATCGTCGCGAGCTTTCGCTATCAGCCAAACGCATGAGAGGGGCCTACCCATGGCCAAGCGCATCTTCATCGTCACGGACAAGATCGGCCGAGGAAGCGACGAGCTCGGCGCGCTGCTCATGAAGAGCTTCCTGTACTCCCTGGCGCGCAACGCCGAGAAACCCAAGGCGGTCATGCTGATGAACGAGGGCGTGCGACTTGCCTGCGACGGCTCGGCGTCGATCGACGACCTCAAGCTGCTCCAGGAGGCCGGCGTGGCCATCAAAGCCTGCGGCACGTGCCTGGACTTCCTCGGCGTGGCCGAGGAGTTGGCGGTGGGGAGTGTGGGCGCGATGCCCGACAGCGTCGCCGCGCTCGTCGCCGACGACGTGCTGACAATCGCCTAGAGGTCTGCGGTCCGAGAGCGGCTTGGCTAGCGACTAGTCGCGCAGCCTGCACGAGCGGATGTGTTCGACCATCGGCTGGTCGAAGTTGGCGATGTGCTCCGCTAGCCACCCCTCCATGAACTCCGCGAGTTCGCGAATGCTCGGGCCTTTGCCAGCGGCGTGTTCCCACAACATGCTCTGGGCGGTTCCGGCGAAGTCCGTGTGGACGGACTTGTGCTCGTTGAACCCGGGGTATGAGTAGCGCTCCATGAGCGCTTCCTCGGTCCCGAAATGCGTCGATGCGTACTGAACGATGCGTTGAAGCGCGTCAGTCTCGCTTTGCTGTCCCTCGCCGAGTACCGCGCTGGCGTTCAGGTCGTTGACCAGTTCGTACAGCGCACGGTGCTGCGCGTCGACCTGTTGGTCGCCGGTTTCGAGTGATTCATGCCATCTTGCGTAACGCGTGTCGATGCTCCTGCTTGGGCGGGTTCCAGGCAACTGCAATCTGTACCCGGAAGCAGCGCATACAAAGCGCCGCCGAGAATATGCAACCAAATACCACACCAATGCGCGAACTAGCCGGGCCCGGACCGGCGTGATGCAATCGGAACGTCGGTCTCTCGCCGCTACCAGTCGTACGGAGGGCAGTCCAGCGAGAACCGAGGGTCGCTCGGCGGGTTGGAGGATGGGTTGTCGAGGACGTGGCGCAGGTGTGACTGGTTGTCGCGTTTGATCGAGCCCGCCACCGCCATTCCGAGTTTGTCGGCTATGCGGCGCGAAGCCGCGTTGTCGGGCAAGACGGCACTGATGACCTGCGGGAATCCGATCACGTTGAAGCCGTAGTCGAGCGCCGCGCGGGCGGCCTCCGTCGCCAGCCCGCGGTTCCAGACCTGCGGCAGCAGCGTCCAGCCCAACTCGACTTCGGGCGCGAACTTGCAGCCGAAACCGCAGAACCCCACGAGCCCGCGCGGATCGCCTAGACCGGGCTTGCGCAGTTCGACCGCCCAGCGGCACCAGCCACGCGACTCTTGGCCGTGCGTCTGGTTGGCGAGGAACTGATCGACCTTCTTGTTGGTCAGTGGCTCGCCGATGGCAAGCCACCTGGTGATGCGGGACTCATCGGAGATGCGCTCGAGGATTGCGTGGTCTTCCGGCTCCCACGTGCGCAGGATCAAGCGTTCGGTCTCGGTGATGATGGTGGTCAAGGTCTCTCCCATCGGTGGGGAGGACCAGTATATGAGGCTGCGCCATGTCGCGGGAACGCGTATGGCGCAGTCGGCCGATGGCGCTCGGCGGGTGGACGGTGTGCGGCCGGGAGCGGCAAGTCGATCTGGACAGGGCGGGCAAGAATCACATCGTCGCCTCAGGTATTATCGAACGCATGGATACCAACGCCGTTCTTCGCTCGCTGCCCAAGGTCGACGAGGTGCTCGCCGCTCCCGCGCTCGCCGAGACGCTCGCAAGCGTCCCGCGCCCGCTCGTGCTCGATGCCGCTCGGGCGGCCATCGACGACGCGCGCGCCAAGCTCGTGGCCGGCGAGCTGGTCGACGTAGCGCCTGACGCACTTGCGCGCGAGGCTGCCGGCCGAGCCCTGCTAGCCGCGCGGCCGTCGCTTCGGCGTGTCATCAACGCAACCGGCATCATCGTGCACACCAACCTCGGCCGCAGCGTTCTGTCCGACGCGGCCGCAGCGGCAGTGGCGCAGGTCGCCGCCGGCTACTCCACGCTGGAGTACGACGTCGAAAGCGGCGAGCGCGGCAGCAGACACGTCCACGTCGAGTCGCTGCTCTGTCGCCTGACCGGCGCCGAGGCCGCGATGGCCGTCAACAACAACGCAGCTGCGGTGATGCTCGCTATCGCGGGCCTGGCACGTGGACGCGAAGCCATCGTCTCGCGTGGACAGCTCGTCGAGATCGGCGGCAGCTTCCGCATCCCCGACATCATGGCCGAGTCGGGCGCCAAGATGGTCGATGTGGGCACCACCAACAAGACGCACCTCTCGGACTACGAGAACGCGATGACGCCCGACACGGGGCTGCTACTCAAGGTGCACTCGAGCAACTACCGCGTGGTGGGCTTTACCGAGGAGGTCTCGCTCGCCGACCTGGTCACGCTCGGGGCGCCCCACGGCGTCCAGGTGATGGAGGACCAAGGCAGCGGTGTGCTGCTCGATCTGACACGCTTTGGCCTGCCAGATGAGCCCACGGTGGGTGCAAGCGTTGCGGCGGGCGCTGCGGTGGTCACGGCGTCCGGCGACAAGCTGCTCGGCGGACCGCAGGCCGGGTTGATCGTGGGCCGGTTCGACGTCGTCCAGCGCCTCAAGAAGCATCCGATGGCGCGCGCACTGCGTCTCGACAAGATGACGCTCGCGGCGCTCGAAGCCACGCTGCGAGCCTACCTCGAGGAAGAGCGCGCGCTGTCCGAGATCCCGACGCTGCGCATGCTCACCACGCCGCAGGCCGAGATCCGCGTCCGCGCTCAAGCGCTTGCCGAGCGCATCCGGCAGGCGCTGGGGCAGGCGGCCGACGTCACGACGGCCGACGATATCGCGCGCGCCGGTGGGGGCTCGCTCCCGCTCGCCGACATCCCCAGCGCCGTGGTTGCCATCGCTCCCAAGTCACTCTCGGCGGGCAAGCTCGAAGCGCTGCTGCGGTGTGGCGGCGATCCGGCGATCGTAGCGCGAGTCAAGGACGACCGCGTACTGCTCGACCCCCGCACGATTCTCTCGCCCGCCGAGGAGGACGCCATCGTCGCGCGTCTCGGCGAGGTCGTCGGCGGGTAGCAAGCATCTGCGGCGAGCACCCGGAAGGCTACCTGGCCATCTCGCGCAGCCGCGCGATCCTGACGGCGGGGTCGGGGTGCGTGTCAAAGAGCCCCGCCATCCATCCTTTCGTCTTGCCCTCGGTGTCGTGCAGAGGGCTTGCGATCCACAGATGAGCCGTCGCCTTGTTAACGTGATGCATCGAGAGCGGGTCGGCGGTGATCTTCTCCAGCGCATCGGCAAGTTCGTCGGGGTTGCGTGTGAGCAGCGCCCCGCTTGCATCGGCAAGGAGCTCGCGGCGACGCGAGATTGCGAGCTGGATGAGCATCGCGAAGAGCGGCGAGAGAAGTGCGAGCACGATGCCGACGATCATCATGATCGCGCCGAGCTGGCCCGCGTCGCCGCTACTCGAGCTCCTCCGCCTTCCACCGCCGAACCAAAACGTGTAGCGCAGGAAGAAGTCCGAGAGCAAGACGACGAAGCCCACGAGCACGACGACCACGCTGGAGAGCAGGATGTCGTAGTTGCCGATGTGCGAGAGTTCGTGCGCGAGCACGCCTTCGAGCTCCGGTTTGGTGAGCTTTCCGAGCAGCCCGGTAGTGACCGCGATGGCCGCGTGCTGAGGATCGCGACCCGTCGCAAAGGCGTTGGGCGAGGGGTCGTCGACGATGTAGACGCGAGGCATCGGAAGGCCGCTGGCGATCGAGAGGTTCTCGACGAGCCGATACAGCTCGGGCGCTTGGGCCTTGTCCACCTCGTGGGCGCTCGAGATTGCCAGGGCGACTTTGTCGCTCCACCAGTACGAGGAGAACGATTGGGCGACAGCGATGACGATTGCCAGCGGCAGCAACCACGGCAGGTCAAGAGCTACGCCGAACACGTAGCCCAGCGCGATGATCGCGGCGACGAACACCGTCATCACGACCACGGTTCGCCACTTGTTCGAAGAGATCTCGGTGTAGGTCGTTGTGGCCATCGGTTAGAACTGCACGTTCACGTTCTGGGTCTCTGCCGGGGCAGCCTCGATGAACTCGAACTTGGTGAAGCCAAGCGAGTTGGCGATGAGGTTGGTGGGGAAGACCTGGATGGCCGTGTTGAAGTCGCGCACGTTGGAGTTGTAGAAGCGCTGGGCGGCCATGATCTTGTCCTGAGTGTCGGTCAGGTCGGCTTGGAGAGCGAGGAAGTTCTGGTTTGCCTTGAGCTCGGGGTAGTTCTCGGCGACCGCGAAGAGCGACTTCAGCGTCTCGGTGAGCTGGTTGCTCGCTCCCACCTTCTCGGCGGTGGTGCCGGTCACCAGGCCCGCGCGCAGCTCGGTGACCTTCTCGAAGACGCCGCTCTCGTGGGCCGCGTATCCCTTGACCGTGTTCACGAGGTTGGGGATGAGCTCGTAGCGGCGCTTGAGCTGCACGTCGATGTCGCTCGAGGCTTCCTCGACCCGGTTCTTGCGGGTGACGAGTCCGTTGTACATTCCAATAACAACGAGCGCGAGCACGATCACGATCGCTATCAAGATCCAGAGTGCCATCATCGTGAATCCCTCCTGGGTGTGCGCCGATGAGAAACCGCGGCCGGCCACTACAACGCGATTGTCGCGCCAGCTCGTGCGTTTCCCAAATACATACCGCCGATTCTCCACAGCCTGACACTTCTTGCCAGCGCGTGCGATGGCTCGTGCCGAATGGTCGCGTGATACGCTAGCTGCACCCTCGCTTCACACGATTGGAACCGTTCGCGCATGCCTTCACTCGTTCTTGGCACCGCTGGGCACATCGATCACGGCAAGTCCGCGCTGGTAAAGGCGCTGACCGGCACTGACCCAGACCGCCTGCCCGAGGAGAAGGAGCGCGGCGTCACTATTGAGCTGGGCTTCGCGCGTCTCGAGATGCCGAGCGGCCGGACGATGGGCGTGGTTGACGTCCCCGGCCACGAGAAGTTCGTGCGCCAGATGGTTGCGGGCGCGACCGGCATCGACGTCGTGCTGCTGGTTGTCGCCGCCGACGACGGCGTGATGCCGCAGACTCGCGAGCACCTGGCGATCATCGACCTGCTCGGCATCTGTCGCGGAGTGGTCGCGATCACCAAGTCCGACCTCGCCGATGTCGAGTGGCTTGCGCTCGTGCGCGCCGATATCGAGCGGCTGCTCAAAGGTACATCGATCGCGGGTGCGCCCATCGTCGAAGTCAGCGCCAAGACTGGCGCGGGACTCCCGGAGCTGCTCGCACAGCTCGATCACGTCGCCGACGAAACGCCCAGCCGCCACGCCAACCTGCCGATGCGCCTCCCGGTCGACCGCGTGTTCACGATCGCCGGCGCGGGCACGGTGGTCACCGGCACGATGTGGGCCGGAAGCGCCAAGCGTGACGACGCCATCGAGGTCTACCCGAGCGGCGTGCGCGGCCGCGTGCGCGGCGTGCAGGTGCACGGCGCGAGCGTCGAGCGAGCGCAAGCCGGCCAGCGCGTCGCCGTCAACGTCGTCGGCATCGAGCGCGATCAGATCGCACGCGGCGACGTGATCGCCGAGCCCGGAAGCCTCACCGTCACCGACCGCTTCGACGCGCGCTTCACGTACCTCGGCACGCCCGGTGACGAGAAGCCGTTCGCGAGCGGCGCGCGCGTCCACATCGACCACGGCACGCGAGAAGTTCTCGGCCGAGTGCTGCTGATGGACCGCGATACGCTTTCGCCGGGCGAGTCGGCACTGGCGCAGGTGCGGCTTGAGGAGCCGCTCATGCCACGCTACGACGACCGCTTCATCGTGCGCAGCTACTCTCCGGTCTACACGGTGGGCGGCGGCATGGTGCTCGACGTGCTGCCGCCGCGCCGCACGCATCTGGCGCCCCACGAGCGGCAGCTCCTCGACGCGCTCGTCGCCCACGACCTGCACGGTGCCTCGCTCGGCTTGCTCGGGTCGCGCGGACTGCCGATGAGTTCGGCCGAGGTCGCGCTGGCGCTAGGGGTGGCTCGCGCGGCAGTCGCCGACGAGCTGAACCGCGCCAAACTCGCACGCCTCAAGGTGGGCAGCGACACGTACTTCGTAACGCCCCAGGCGTTGAGCGAACTGATCGCCACCACGGAGCGCGTCCTGGCGACCTACCACGCCGAGAACCCCACGGAGTCCGGCATCGCCACTGCGGCCCTGCGCGACTTAGTCGACCGGCGCCTCGACGCTCGCGTCTTCGACGCGGTGCTCGCCGAGGCCGAGTCCGCGGGCGTCGCGGTCGCCGACGCAGGCCGCGTGCATCACCCCAAGGCTGCTGTGACCGCGCAGCTCGCCGAGCAGACCGCTGCCGATACCATCATCCCGCTGCTCGAAGCAGCGGGCCTCGAGCCACCATCGGTTGCGGAGCTGTCGGTTGCGACAGGCGCCGAGGTCGTAGTCGTGCGCAAGGTGCTGGGCCGGCTGGTCGCCGCCGGTGCGGTTGTGCGTGTCACGAGCGAGCTGCACTTCTCGGCGGGCGCCTACGAGAGCGCGCGTGACAAGCTGCGGCCGGTGCTCGCCGAGCACCCCGAGGGTGCCACCGCTGCCGAGCTGCGCGACGCGCTGGGAGTGAGCCGCAAGTTCGCGATTCCGCTGCTGGAGCACCTCGACGCGCAAGGCTTTACGAAGCGCGTCGGCGACCTGCGCACGCTGCGAGGCTAGGCTTCGCTCGCATCGGCATCGTCGTACGGCTGTGGCGGCGCGATTCTCGGCAGCGTGATGCTGAAGCAGGCACCGCCACCGGCGGCGTTCTCGGCAGCCATCGCGCCGCCGTGAAGGTCGACGAGGCGCTTGGCGATCGCGAGCCCCAGTCCGGCCCCGCCACTGTCACCCGGCCGCGGACCCTGCGCGCGGTAGAAGCGGTCGAAGATGCGGTCCAGGTCGGCCTGGGGGATACCGGGGCCGTCGTCGGTGACCGACATCGTGACCGCGACCGGCGTTGCCGTGCAGGAGAGTGTGATGCGGCCGCCGTCGCTCGTGTGCGCCACGGCGTTGCGCAGGATGTTGACGATCGCCTGGTCGAGCAGGTCGGGGTCGCCGTTGATCCAAGCGCCCGACGCGCAACTCACCGCGATGGTTCGCTCGGCGAGTTTGCGCGCCCGAGCCGCGCCTTCGTCGAGCATGGTGCGTACCTCAAGCGGCTGGAAGTCGTGCATCGCACCCTCGAGCCGAGCGAGCGCGAGCAGCTCGTCGAGGAGCCGCGTCATGCGTGATGCCTCGGTCTCGATCATCTCGAGTGACTCGTTGGCGTCGGCCTCGTCGAGCTTGCCGCTGCGCAGCAGCTCGATATTGCCGCGCACTATCGCGACAGGCGTTCGAAGCTCGTGGCTGGCATCGGCGACGAAACGGCGCTGGTCGGTGTAGGCGCGCTCGAGGCGATCGAGCATCGCATTGAGCGAGTCAGCGAGGCTTCCCAGCTCGTCTGGCGGGCCGTTGTAGGCGATGCGCCGGCCGGGGGAGGAGTGCGTGATGCTCGCGGCGTCACCCGCCATCACGCGCAACGGGCTGAGCGACGCGCGTGCGACCCACAGCGAAGCCACGACGCCGATCAGCATGACGATGAGGCCCGCTGCGGCGAGCGCCCCAGCCACGCTGGCCGCGACGAGCTGTGGTGTGCGCTCCGAGAGCGCAGTCTGCAGCAGCCCGACGCGAGACCCGTCGGACGCGACCACGGGCGCCGTAAGCACGCGGTAGGACTCGCCGCCGAGGTGCACGGTCGCAAATCCGGCGGGTGCGGTGGTCGGCTCGGTGGCGGGCTTGTTGTCGGATGCCGATTCGAGGCGCACCGAGGAGTTGGATAGAACGTGGCCGTCGGTCACCACGATGAGAATCGGGTCAGGGCCGGCCACCGCACCCGTGCGGCCCTGCAGGTAGGAGCGGGACGCGTTGACCAGCGATGTGGAGTCGGTCGAGCCCTTCATCGCAGCGGCGTACGCCTGCGCCTCGTGGAGCAGGGACGTGTCGACCTCGTTGGTAAGTCCGCGCAAGGTCGATAGGTAGGCGATTGCGCACAGTGCTGCGATGGCGATGGCGAGCATGGCGGTCATTGCGACCGCGACGCGACCGCTCGCCGAAAGCCGTCTCTTACGAGCGGACACGGTATCCGGCACCGCGGACTGTCTCGATGACTGAGGACTCTCCCTCGCGGTCGAGCTTGCGTCGCAGATAGCTCACGTAGACGTCCACGACATTGCTGCCGGCGTCGAAATCGATTCCCCACACGGAGTCCAGCAACTGTTGGCGTGTGAGCACCTGGCCCGCGTGACGCATCAGGTACTCGAGTAGCGTGAACTCGCGGCTCGGCAGGTCGGCGACTACGTCGTCGCTGCGGGTGACGACGCGCGTCTTGGTGTCAAGCGACATGTCGCCCACGGTCACGATACGGCCCGACGCCCCGCCTTGACGTGCGGCAGCGCGTACCCGGGCGGCAAGCTCTGCGAAGGCGAACGGTTTGACCAGGTAGTCGTCGGCGCCCGCGTCGAGCAGGTCGACCTTGTCGTCGACCTCGCCCAGAGCGCTCACGACGATGACGGGCACGTCCGGCCGGTCGACTCGGACTCGCTTGAGAACGTCGATGCCGTTGCCGTCCGGGAGGATCAAGTCAAGCAAGATAAGGTCGAAATCGTAGGTGATGCCCAGGCCGATGGCTTCGGCTGCTGTGGCCGCGCGTTCAACTGAGTGCCCCTCGGCGGTCAGTCCCTTGACGACGAATGACGCGATCGAGTCCTCGTCCTCAACCACCAGAATGCGCATCGATCCCCCTGTCAGTTACGGAAACGGCTCCCCACGTTCTTGCCCGATGAGCGACGTGCTCGCACACGTGTGGGTTTGCCGAGGCGCTTCGTGCTCCTCGAAACCGGCGTGCGTACGTGGGTGCTCGTCCCGCTTCTCGTGTTCCCGAACGGTGCACTCTTGGTGTCTTGGCCTTTGGCACGGCCGCTCGAGTGGGTGGAGCCACCCCGGCCATACTGCGAGCTCTTGGTCGACGATCCCTGAGCACTCGACGCCTTGGTGCCGCCTGTGCCCGACGAGCCTGCGTTATCCGAGTCGCCGTCGTTGTTGCCCGCACCGTCCTCGTCACCGTCACCGTCGTCGCGCAGCTTTGGCGTCACGACTTCGCGCTGCGAGGACGACGAGTGATCGGTCGCCTCGGCATCCGACTTGGGTTTGGCCGACTCAGGCTTGGCACTCACGGGCTTGATAGCCGTGGACGAGGCCGACGCGGTCGCCGTTGCGACGAGGGCGTGAGGAGCGGGGGTGGCCGTGGCCTGATGCGTCACGACCGTCGGAATCTGCGAGGCGGCGGGAGATTGCGCGTCCACGGCAACGGCCAACGCGACCGTCCCGAGAACCAGGGCAGCCACGATGATGCCGAACAGTCGCAACCTTGTCAGTTTCAAAGTGATTCCACCTTACATCAGACGCCCTACGAACCGGCCGCGTCGCCTTGGCTGGAGTCTCGTGATCGCGCGGCGGCCGCGGGGGCACTCGTACCCCTCATAGTCGGTTGTGAAGTTCAAGCCAACATGAGGGTTTTCTGAGAGTTCTCACAGAAACCCGTCGCCGAGTGGCGGATTCTCGGCACTCCTGCATCAGCCAAGGCCACCTATCCGTGGCACGTGCACGAGTGAGTGGTGTATCCATTCGGGTGACATGCCGCACACGGTCGCCCGCCGATTCCGTGCGGAGCTCCCGTCGATGGATGGACGAACGCGAACGACACGCCGGTCTTGTGGTGGCACTGCGAGCACTGGCCCGCCGAGTGCCCGGCCGGGGCTGCGTGACAGCTCGCACAGTCGGCGCTCGATCCGGGATGCGAGAACTTCCACGACACCCCGGCCTGCGCGTGGCACTGCGAGCACGGCTTGAGCGAGCCCGTGGCCGGCTGGAAGTGCTGAGCCGGAATCGCGTGGCACGTCGTACAGTCCACCGGCGGCTGTGGGTGGGTGAACGCCCAGCTCTTGCCGATGTCCTGATGGCACTGCGTGCATGCGCCGAGCGGGCCGACTGCTGGCTTGAAGTGTTTGGCCGACACGGTGTGGCATGTCTGGCACTCGCCCTTGGCGGGGTGGGTGAACGTCCACTTGGGGCCGGCCTTGTGACACAGAGTGCACTCCGGAAGCGGGCTCAAGGCGGGCCTGAAGTGCTTCGCCGTCACCGCGTGGCACGCCGAGCACCCGGTCTTCTTCAGGTCGTGGCAGCGCGTGCAAGCGATGCTCACGTGGTTTGCGACGTTGGCCGAGCCGTGCCCGACCGTGGCGGTTCCTCCGCCGACAACCGCGAGCCTGACGCCCGGGTTGAACACCCCCACGGCCGTCAGGGCGGTTTGCGTGACTGCGTGCCCGGTCTCGGCGTGGCACGCCTGGCAGGCGGCCTTGCTCTCGTGCTCGTTGTGGTTGAAGCCGGAGGCCTTCAGCTTGGGCGTGACGGTGGCGTGGCAGACCACGCAGTCCGCATCGGCTATCTGGGGAGGCGTGTTCATGGGCAACCTGGTTTTGCCCGAGAAGTGCGCCACGACCTCGCCAAGCGCGGTGAACTTGTGGGCGAAACGCGCCGAGTAGCTCTTGCCAACGTGGCAGTCGACGCACCAGACGTTGCTGTGGGGACCGGCCGCCCACGCGTCGACATACGGCCGCATCTCATGGCACGTGCCACAGAACTCGGGACGGTCCGTCCACAACGCGGTTCCCACGAATAGGGCGCCCAGCAGCACGACCACGGCTACGATGCCCGCGATCCACCAACGGAGCTTTCGAGAACGCGAGCGTCGAGCGACAGAGCGCTCACCGGGTCGTTCTGGGAGGGCTTCTTCTGTTGATTCCATGGGAGTCATCTTCTTTGCCCGACCCGCTGGTAACATGAGAGCCGCGTTAGAAACCCCTTACCTTGTGGCCTTTCGTCAGTTTGACACTGCGAGTGGCGGTTCGGGACAATGCGCCGATGGAGGCGGATGGCCCCTGGTGGTGCCCCTGGTCTTCAAAACCAGCGTGGGGCGTGAAGAGCGTCCCGGGTGTGTTCGATTCGCACACGTCTCCGCCATCGCCGAGAACCGCCCTGACCTGGGCGAGCACGACGTTGACCCGTCACTCGGGCAGCGGCCCGAGAGGAACTGGAGCACCATGCGAGCACGAACGATTCTGAGCCTTGCACTCGTCGCAGCCCTCGCGCTTGGGCTGACCGGCTGTGACCAGATCAAGAAGGCCCTTGCGCCCCCGCCGACGATCAACCACGTCACGATCAAAGCGAAGGTGGCTGCACCAGGTGCCGCGATCGTTGGCACGCTCAAGCAGAAGCTCCCAGCCAGCCTGCCGCTGTGGCCGGGCTCGGGCGTCATGAAGGAGCGTCTCACCAAGGGCAGCAACGGCGACTCGTGGTCGGCCACGTTCACGACGAGCGACCCCTACAACGACGTTCTCAGCGGGACGGCCAAAGGGTTCCAGGACGCTAGCTGGCAGGTCATGCAGCAGGACGTCTCCTCGGCGGACGCGTCGGTCACCGTGCTGACGGTCAGCTCGTCGGCCGCCGAAGGCGTGGTTACCATCACGGCTCAGCCGGACAAGAGCACGCAGATCGGCTACGTCATCACCACGCCATCGAAGTAGTGCGCGTGGTGTGAGCGGTCGCGCCCGCGTGCGACCGCGTCAGCCTTGGGGTGGCGCTCGGGTACAAACTGGCAGGTCAGCTGGCACGAGCCCCGTCATACCCCGAGACGCCCGCCGCGTGCGAGCTCACGACTCCGGCCCCAAAACCCAACCCGCCGAGGAGGCACCCTATGGACACGCTCACCGCGCTCATGACTCGCCGCAGCGTTCGCCAGTTCACCGACGAGCCCGTCACTGCCGAGCAACTCGAGACGCTGCTGCGGGCTGCGATGGCGGCGCCATCGGCCGGCAACCAGCAGCCGTGGCGTTTCGTCGTCGCTCGCGACGAGGAGACCCGCGCCAAGCTCGCCGTAGCAACGCAGTACGCTGGCCCGGTTGGCCGAGCGCCGGTGGGCATCGTCGTGCTCGCCGATACTCACGGCAACAAGCATCCCGGCTACTGGGTGCAGGACTGCTCGGCGGCCGTTGAGAACCTGTTAGTCGCGGCTCACGCGATCGGGCTGGGCGGCGTGTGGATCGGCGTGCATCCAAACGAGGAGCGCGAGGCCGTCGTGCGCGAGATCGTCGAGGCGCCGGAGGGATTCGCGGCGCTGTGCATGATTGCGATCGGACATCCTGCGGCGCCCGGCCCCGAGGTCGACCGCTTCCACGCCGAGTGGGTTCGCGACGAGCGGTGGGGCGCGTGAGCGTTCTGCTTGAAGCGCGCGGGCTGAGCGCAGTCGTGCCCGGCGACGCCGGCGACGTGCGCGTTCTCGATGGCATCTCGCTCGCGGTCGACGCCGGCGAGATCGTCGACGTAGTCGGTCCGAGCGGCTCGGGCAAGTCGGCGCTGCTCCGCGCGCTTGCGCAGCTGCTACCCGGAGCGACGGGCGAGCTGCTGGTCGCGGGAGAGTCGTCCGTCGCGCTCGCTCCCGCGCGGTGGCGCGCCCGGGTCGCACTGCTCCCACAGAAGCCGGTGATGTTCGCTGGGACGCTGCGCGACAACCTCGTCTACCCCTGGTCGCTGGGCGTGAGGCACGCAGAGAGTACTCCCGACGACCGCGTTCTCGCTGAGGGCCTCGCGCGGCTCGGCGTTGAGGCTGCGCTCGACCGAGACGCGACTCGGCTGTCGGTGGGGCAGGCGGCGCGCGTGGCGTTCCTGCGCACGCTGTTGACCGACCCGTCGGTCCTGCTGCTCGACGAGCCCGACGCCGCGCTCGATGACGTTGCCGCTGATGCGGTTGCCGCGATGACGTGCGAGTTCGTCTCGGCAAGGGCGGGACGCGGCGGGGGAGCGGTCGTGCGAGTGCGGCATCATCGCTCCGACGGCATCGCTTCGCGCCGCCTGCACCTCGAGGGCGGGCGTCTCACGCAGGTCGAGGTGACGCCGTGAGCGGGGAGGCCGCGGGCGGCGTCATCCAGATCGGCTGGCAGGGGCTGGCGCTTGCGACACTGTTCGTCGTATTTGTCGGCATCGTATCGATTCGCATGTCACTCGGCATCACCAAGGACCTCGCGATTGCCACGGTGCGCACCTACGCACAGCTCATCGCGCTGGGGTTCGTCCTGCGCTTCGTGTTCCACATCAACTCGCCGTGGCTGGTCATCGCGATCATCGTGATCATGTGTCTGGCTGCCGCGCAGATTGTTCTCAAGCGCAGCCCCGACGCCCCTCCGGGCATCTTCGGCAGCGCGTTTGTTGCGATGACGCTAACTGGCTTCATCATCACCTTCGCGGTCACCGGCCTGATCGTGCAGGTCAAGCCGTGGTATCTCCCGCAGTACGTCATCCCGCTGGCCGGCATGGTGCTCGGCAACTCGATGACCGGCATTGCGCTGGCAATCGAGCGCGTCTACGCCGACTTCGATGCCCGCTCCGACGAGTTGCTCGCGCTCACCGCTCTGGGAGCCACGCCTTGGGAGGCGGCGCACGGTGCCGTGACCAACGCCTTGCGAGCGGGCCTCATCCCGACCATCAACTCAATGGCGGCGGCGGGCATCGTGTTCATCCCCGGCATGATGGCAGGGCAGATCCTTGCCGGCGCCGACCCTGTCACCGCGACCGGCTACCAGATCGTCGTGATGTTGATGGTGGCCGCTGCCACGGCGCTCGGCAGCCTCGTGGCGCTTCTGCTCACGTACCACCGACGCTTCACCAAGCAGGGCGTCTTTCTCGAGAAAGGCTACCGCCGAGAGGGGCAGTAGGAGCGTCCGACCCGGGAGTCTCACAACTGCACGCCCATACCAGACAGAGAAGAGCCCCGCCGCGATCGTGTCGCGACGGGGCTCTCTAGTTGCGTTGGAAGCGCTGCGGCTACGCCGGGGGCGCGGGTGGAGTCGGCGGCGCGGGCGGGGCTGCAGGCGGCTCGTAGGTCGGAGCTGCCGGAGGCGCCGCAGGCGGTGCCGGAGGAGCCGCGGGAGGCTGGTAGGCCGGAGCCGCAGGCGGTGCCGGGGGTGCAGGAGGCGCTGGAGGCGCGTAGGTCGGTGCCGGCGGAGTGTAACCGGGCGCTGGAGGCGTGTACGGGGCGGGATTCTGGTAGCCGGGGCCGGGGCCGTAACCCTGCGGCGGGTAGCCGCCGGCGCCAGGTGCGCCGCCGTATCCGCCGCCACCGGGAGTGTCAGGCAGACCGAATCCGCTCGCCATCGGGCCGATGTACTGCGAGGAACCGAAGCCAAGGATCGGCACGAAGATGAAGCTCAGGAAGAACATCCCTATAGCGAAGCCGATGTCCTTACCAAAGGACTTGGCAAGGTCCCAGTAGATGATGAACGCCACGACCCAGAGCCCAAGAGTCAGTATCCATCCTATGACTGGAATCCATGCCACGAATGGGACGATGACGATAGCCAGCCACCACGTTGGCCGCCCAACGATCTCGAGCAGGATATACAGGTTGTAGATCGGGATGATTGCAGCCCATCCCGGCCTGCCAGCCTTGGTGAAGACCTTCCATAGACCGGCGATGACCACGATTGCAACCGCGAGCCCGATCAACGACATGATGCCCGCGAAGGCGAATAACCCAGCAGCAAAGGCTCCGCCTGCCGCGTCGCTTCCGTACGTGTTGTACATCTCTCCACCCCTTAGAGTCAGCCGTGCGCTGGACGGCTTGCCGGACTGCTTGATTGGTACCCATTTCCAGCAGATTCATTCGACAGGAGGCTGCGGCGAATCGATGCGTGCTCTGCTACGATTACCCGCGAGCGTGCGCCTTGAGCGCAGGTTAAGCGCACCGCGCGTCGAAGAGCGTCGGGGACGTCACCATTCGGGAGGGTCATGATCGGCTTCGAGCTCTATCTCAGGCGTAACTCTAAGAAGTTCGACGACTATCTCGCCACGTTCTTCAGCGACGGTGCGAATCCCGATATGCGCCGTTACCTCTATGGCCCGCTGGCCGTCTACACCTCTAACGCCGGCAAGCGCCATCGCCCCCTCATCTGCATGCTCGCGTGCGAGGCAGTTGGGGGCAATCCCGAGAAGGCTCGCGCCGCAGCTGCGGCCATAGAGCACTTCCATACCGCCGCGCTCATCCACGACGACATCGAAGACGCCTCCGAGACCCGCCGAGGCGAGCCGTGCCTCCACATCAAGGAGGGCCTCGGCCTCGCGATCAACGCCGGCGATCTGGCGCTGTCGCTCGTCACCGGCACCGTGGTCGACGATCCGGGCCTCGACGACGCAGTCAAACTCCGCGTGCTTCACGAACTCGTCGAGATGACCACGCGCACGATTGAGGGCCAGGCGCTCGACATCGGATGGGCTCGAGACGACCGCTTCGACCTGACCACGGCCGACTACCTCCTGATGGCCAACCACAAGACGGCATTCTACTCGGGCGCCGTGCCGTTGGCCATCGGCTCGATCATCGGCGGCGGCTCTGAGACACAGACGGCCACGCTGCGTTCGTTCGGCATGGCCAGCGGGCTTGCGTTCCAGATCCAAGACGACGTGCTCAACCTCGTCGGCACGCGCGAAGCCACCAAGAAGGACTTCCGGAGCGACATCACCGAGGGCAAGCGCACGCTCGTCGCCGTGCATGCGCTCGAGCACTCGGAGGCTCGCGAGCGCCTGCTCGCAATCCTCTCGGCACGCGAAACTGATCCCGAGGTGCTGGCCGAGGCGGTCGAGATCATGCGCGACTCAGGCTCGGTCGACTACGCGAACACCTACG
This sequence comes from Coriobacteriia bacterium, assembly GCA_031292615.1. NCBI lineage: Bacteria > Bacillati > Actinomycetota > Coriobacteriia > Coriobacteriia bacterium. The sequence goes on from JARLGT010000093.1 coordinate 19,875, forward strand.
CCGAGAGGCTCGTGTTCGACGCCAAAGCCGCGCTTGAGGCCGAGCTTCCGCGCACCAAGGCGCGCGACTTGCTCGCCTCGATGGCCGACTTCTTCATCAAGCGCAGAAGCTGATAGACGGTGCTCGGCTTGGCCTTCCTTGGCGAGGTGCTCGACATCGATCGGGTGCCGCGATGCTGGTGGTCGTTCCGATCGCGCTGGAAGACGACTTGAGTGATGCGCCGCACGCGTTCACGCCGCGTGGTTGCTACGCGCTGATCTAGGCGGCCGAGATCGAAGTCGAATACGCGAGGAAGGTCAATCCTCCTGTAGGCAGGGTGCTGCGACTGAACTCGCGGCTTTGCGCTCCAGTCGCCGTGCTCGCTGGCCGTCCTCGACGAGCTCTAAGGATAGGTCGACGTGATGGACGAGCAAAGACCGATGCTGCTGACGTGCTTGGGCCTGAAGCCCAGGTCGGTGTGCCACGTGCTTCTTAACCATGACGCCACATGACGGTATGCAGACCCCATCAGCTCGCCCCTGCTTGCGGTGTTAGGTGTCAGTCCGGCCGCTCAGCAGTTCCGACCACGCGGAAGTCACATCGTCGGTTTCTTGCTGACGACTGTACTTTGACCGAATCAACTTGGAGGCAAGTCGACCTCTCCCAAGCACGCTTGCGTCGTTCGCGCGACACGCATCAAGGACGCGCTCGGCTGTTCGCGCTAACTCCATCACGTCCCCGGCCTCCACGGGGAAGCAAACGCTCGGGTCGAAGTACTCTCGCCCTCCCCAACCGTGGTAACCAACCACGACGCAGCCTCGAGACATGGCCTCGGCTGGGGGGAGCGGAAGTCCTTCCGGATACCCGAAGCTGAAGAACAACATCGACCCGCCCATCACTCCAGCGGTCTCTTGCGCGTTCATGTCGTGGATGGGGATGACTTTGAAGCCGTCGAGCGCGCCGCGGAATCGAAGAATGTTGAACACCTGAGTAGCTTCTTCGGGTCGACGACGAGGCATGAAACAGATCTGGCGCTTCTTGCGCGAGGACCCCACCAGTGAGAACAACGAGTTGTCGATCGACCATCGCATCCGATAGACGGGCATGTTCGGGAACACGTAGTGAACGTAGTCGACG
>JARLGT010000094.1 GCA_031292615.1 Coriobacteriia bacterium
CGTACTATGAGGGCAAGTAAGGAAAGGCGGTGGGAATTATAGCTGCGTTTGCGGAAATCGACCGGGTGTTCGTCTCGCGGGGTCGCCAACCCGCGGCTGTGGGCGATGTTCGCATCTTGGCGATGCCGGATCATCCCACGCCCATCGAGATCAAGACCCATGTCGCCGAACCAGTTCCGTTCGTGCTGTGGGGCCCCGGCGTCGCAAGCAACGGCGCCGACCGCTACGACGAGGCCACCGCCGAGGCCACAGGTCTGCACCTCGATCCCGGCCGACAGGTCATGGACCAGCTACTCGCCGAGTAACCCGACGGCAAGGCCTCGTGCGTCTCGACTTCCCTAGATCTTGCCGGCAAGCATGCGGCCGAGCGATCCGGCCTTGTCGCGCTCCCACTCGTCAAACGAGTGGCGCATCCAGCCTCCGGTCAGCGCGAGCGAGCCCACCGTCTTGATGCCGCCGCCGTCGAGTGCGCGACGCAGCTCGCGAATTGGACCCGTCGTATAGCCGAAGAACGTCGCAAGCGGCTCGGGTGCCTTGCAGGCTGTGATGATGACCGCGCGCTTGGCAGCACGCGCGGCGGGAGCTGCAGGAACGTCTCGGCGGCCTACGCCGGGCAACACGAGCTGGCCGCTGGCGGGGAAGAAGCGCTGCAGGCGCTCGAGGATCGCCTGCGTGGTGTCATCAGGCCGACGGAAGTAGGCGGGGAGTCCGAAGATCACACCATCGGCGTTGTCGATGGCTTCAGCGAGGATGGGGAGGTCGTCGGGGATCTTGCAGGCCTCGGTCAGGCGGCACCAGCCGCACCCGGTGCACGAGTGCACCTCGAGGGAGGCAAGTCGGATACGAGTGACTTCAGCGCCGGCGGTCTCGGCTGCGGCTGCAGCCTCTTCCACCGATAGGCTGATGACGCCGCGTGCCGGGCTCGCGTCGATCGCCAAGATCTTCACCGCATACTTCCTCCCATGGTTGCGACGGTATCAGGCCGTCGTCGGTCCGAACAGGGGTCTCTGTTCCTCGCCTTTTGCCAAAGGCGGCAACGATCCGGCCTTCAGCCCATCTAGACAGTCGTCGAGCCAGTCGATGGCCGCGCGCTCGACCGCGATCGCGCCGCTGAACGCGGCGTCGCGAAGAGCAATAACTCGCATTGGGGCGTCGCCGCTCTGCGCAGTTTGCAGCGCTCTGTCGCGCAGGTCGTCCAGCCGCGCTTGGTGGAGTGTCCTGCGATCGGTCAGCTGTGCCGAGAGTTGGTCGTCGCTTAGCTGTCCGGCGAAGTAGACCTGCAGCAAGAACGCATCGCGCGGGGCCGGCAGGGGATGTGGCTCCGCCAGCCAAGCGGACAGAGTGAGTCGCCCGAGGTCTGTGATCGCGTAGACCTTGCGGTCCGGCTTGCCGGCCTGGCGCTTCCGCGTCGCGGTGACCAGTTTGGCGCCTTGCAGACGTTCGAGCGTGCGGTAGATCTGGGCCTGATCGGCGGTCCAGAAGTCCTTTGCAGCGTCATCGAAGCAGCGCGTCTTCAGGTCGTAGCCCGAACGCGGGTGTTCTCCCAAGAATCCCAGTATCGCTACGTCGAGCGACAACCTTCGGCCCCCTCAAAGCCATATATGACAACACGCATAATAGAGAAGTCATATATAAAACGCAACAGTCAACCTTACCTCTAGGAATGCAGAATAACGCCTGCTCATGAGGCATGCGACGTGACTGAGGTTGAGGTTGATGGGGGCTGAGAGCGCCTAGGTCGATGCCAATGGGCGCTTAGAGAGTGGCGAAGACCCTGGCTTGCCTACTGCTCGGTGAACTGCGCCCGATAGAGTGCTGAGAACGGCCCATCGGCTTCGAGAAGCTCGTCGTACGGTCCCTGTTCGACGATGCGCCCGGCGTCGACGACTACGACTCGGTCAGCGTCCCGAACGGTCGAGAGCCGGTGGGCGATGATCAGCGCCGTGCGGCCCTTCAAGATGTTGCGAAGGCCCCGCTGGATGAGCATCTCGGTGCGCGTGTCGACAGAGCTGGTGGCTTCGTCGAGGATCAGAATGGCGGGGTCGCCCACGATGGCGCGAGCAAATGCGATGAGTTGGCGCTGGCCGGTCGACAAGGTCGCACCGCGCTCGGTGACGGGCGTGTCGAAGCCCTGCGGCAAGCGGTCGATGAACTCGAGCGCCCCGGCGGTCTCGGCGGCCTTGCGGACCGTGTCATCGCTTGCGTCCAACGCGCCATAGCGGATGTTCTCGGCGACGGTGCCGCTGAAGAGGAACGGGTCTTGGAGTACAACGCCGAAGTTGCGACGCAGGGCCGAGAGGCTCAAATCGCGCACGTCTCGGCCATCGAGGAACATCTGACCCTGCGTGGGGTCGTAGAAGCGGGGGACGAGGTTGACCATCGTGGTCTTGCCCGCGCCCGTCGCTCCCACGATCGCAAGTGTCTGACCGGGCTCGATCGTCAGGTCGATGCCGTGCAGGATCTCCGTCCCCGTCTTGTACGCGAAGTGCACGTCGCGGTACTCGACGCGGCCTTGCGCGCGTCCAAGGGTCAGCGCGCCGGGGACCTCGGCAATCTCAACGGGCGTGTCGAGCAGCGAGAAGACTCTTTCGCCGCCGGCCAGAGCTGCTTGGGTGTCGGAGTACAGCGACGAGAGCTGGCTGACCGCGTTGAAGAACTGGCGCGCGTAGCTCAGGAACGCCACCACCACGCCGATGGTAATCAGCTGCTGAGCCGCGAGGTAGCCGCCGAGAGCTGCGATCAGCGCCGTTGCGACGGTCGAGATGAGTGCGAGTACCGGTGAGAAGGCGGACGAAACCACTGCGGCGTTCACGTTGGCGTCGCGATTGGCGGCGTTTCGCTGCGTGAAGATGCCGCGGTTTCGATCGGTGCGGTTAAACGCCTGGGCCACCTTGATGCCGCCGAGTTCCTCGGCGAGTGTGGCGGAGACGTCACCGATGGCCTCTTGGCGCGTGCGGAACGCCCGGCGCGCGATGACGCCAAACAGGCGCGTCACGCCGATCATGAGCGGCACGACGACAAGCGTGGCCAGCGCGAGCTGCCAGTTCACCCAGAACATCGCGATAAGGGTGGCCGTGAGTCCGACCGCCGAGCCAAGAAGGCGCCGGAAACCCTGCCCGAGGAACGAGTCAACTTGGGCGATATCGTTGATAAGGCGGCTCATCAGGTCGCCGGACTCCACCGCTTCGAAGTAGCCCACGTCGAGCTCTTCGATCTTGACGATGACGTCGGCGCGGGCATCGAACAGCGCGTACTGGCCTGCGGTGCCCAGCGCGTAGATCTGCTGACGAGTCGCCAGCCAGCCGAAGATCGAGGCGGCCACGAGCGTCAGCCCCGGCACCACGAGCGGCTGGATTCCGCCGCCGCTCTTGGCCGCCGTGGTCGCGACGTCGATGATGCGGCCGGTCAGCGCCGGGGTGGCCGCCGAGGCCACGGACGACAAGACGACCCATATCGAGCCGACAATCAGGTCTCGGCGGTACGGCATCAGGTAGCGCGACAGGCGCAGCACGGTTGCGCGTGCCGACGTTGGCTTCTCTGTCTTGACCAGCGAGCTGAGGCGACCGCCTCCTCCTCCAGGTCCGCGATGGGCCATTACTGCTCACCGCCGATCAGCTGGCTTGCGGCAATCTCGGCGTACAACCCGCTGCGCTCGAGAAGCTCGGCGTGACTGCCCGAGTCCACGAGGCGGCCCTCGTCCATCACAAAGACGATGTCGGCGCGCCGTGCGGTCGACAAGCGCTGCGCGATGATGAACGTGGTACGCCCGTCCATCAGGCGGTCGAGTTGGGTGCGAATCGCAGCCTCTGTCGCCGAGTCCACAGACGATGTGGAGTCATCCATCACAAGGATGCGCGGATCTATCAGCAGCGCCCGCGCGATTGCGATGCGCTGGCGCTGGCCGCCCGAGAGCTTGACGCCGCGCTCGCCGACTCGCGTGTCGTACCCGTCGGGTAGTGTGGTGATGAAGCCGTCGGCCTGAGCGCCAACGGCGGCCGAGCGCACGTCGTCGTCGGTAGCGTCGGGGCGGCCGTAGGCGATGTTGTCGCGCACCGTGCCCGAGAACAGGACGCTGTCCTGCATCACGAAGCCGATCTGGCCTCGCAACGACTCGAGTGTCGCGTCTCGGACGTCCACGCCATCGACTAGCACAAGCCCGGCGGAAGCATCGTAGTAGCGCGGAATTAGGTTGACGAGGCTCGTTTTGCCCGAGCCGGTCGCGCCGACGATTGCCACGGTTGTGTCGGGCTCGACGGTGAAGCTGACGCCCGAGAGCGTCTCGGCGGTGGCACCTGGATAGCGCAGGTGGACGTCGCGCAGCTCGACGTGCCCGGTCAGACGCGGGAGCACGACGGCGTCTGGCTTCTCGGCGACGTCTTCGGGTGCGTCGAGGACCTCGAACAGGCGCTCGGCGCTCGCACTGGACTGCGCGATCTGCTGGGCCGAGAAGCCGAGGGTCGTGAGCGGTCCGAGGAGCAAGAAGATGTAGGAGTTGAACGCGACGAGCTGGCCCACGGTCAGAGTGCCGTGCACGATCTGTATGGCCCCTGCCCACGTCACGAAACCAACGCCGATCGTGCCGATGCTGAACATCAGCGGGAAGGCGTTGGCAACAGTGGTGCGCACGACGAGGCCCTGTTGGAGCAGTGCGTCGTTCGCACCCCGATAGCGCTCGGTCTCGAAGGGCTCGCGCGCGAAGGCGCGGACGACGCGCACGCCGGCGATGTTCTCTTGCAGGACCGTATTGAGCGCCGCGAGCTTCTGCTGTCGGCCGCGAAACATCGGCCCGAGCTTGCTGACGAACAGAACAAGCACGACCACCGTGACCGGCACCACCATGAAAGACAGCAGTGCGAGTTGCACGTTCATCCGCAGCAGGAGGAAGACCGAGCCCACGAGCATCAGCGCCGCCGAGACGACCTGGACCGCGCCGCTGCCCACGAAGTCGCGCACCTGATCGACGTCGGACGTGACGCGCGTGATGAGTTGGCCGGTCTGCGCGCGGTCGTGATAGGCGAAGCTCAAGCGCTGGAGCTTGTCGAAGATGGCGTTGCGCATGTCGAACGCCGAGCCGTGACTCGCCTTGGCAGTGAAGTAGCCTACGAGGAAGTTCACAACGCCGTCGAAGATCGCCACGGCGACAAGCGCCACGGAGCCGGTCCAGATAACCCGGTAGTCGGCTTTCGTGATGCCCTGGTCGATAATCTGGCGCAGGATCTGAGGGCCGACAAGATCGGCGACGGTGGTCAAGAGCACGGAGATAACGCCCAGCAGCGCGTACCAGCGGTACGCGCGGATGAACCTCATTGCGCGAAGCAAGGATGACGACACGAAAGGGCACCTCGGGCTGCTCGGCGACGAACGCGAAAGGTACGGACGTCGAAAGAACTACGCCACCGATTCTACCCCAGACACGAAACGACCCGGTTCTGCCTGACCGGGTCGTTTCGCACAAGGAGGGAAGGGTCGGCGCATGGAGGGGGGAGTGCGCCTAGAGTTGGTGGGTTGTTATCGGCGGAGGATCACCAGCATGCGGTCGTACTCCTCTGCCGTGATCTCGCCCTTCGCGTAGCGGTGGGCCAGAATGCGCTCGGCCTCGTCGACGGGGGACGTGCCCCTCGCGGCGTGGACCGGCTGATGGCCGACAAGGACACCGTCACGGTGTCCAACGATGGCCACGGCGACTAGTGCGGTCAGGCCGGTGACTACGATCATTGCGAACAACATGGTGTGCGGCCTCCTCACTTCTCCGTCTCTGCGGGATACGTGCATCCCTCGTGCTTCCGACTATGGCGTTCGCGTGCGAAGCGCCAGTGGATGCCCCGTGGAGATGGTGTGAAGCAAGCGTGAGGGTGCTCTAACAAGCGCCGTGAGCCGCGGCGGGTGGAATCTGAGTTGGGCCTCGCGCGGCTGTTCGTGCAGGTAGCGGCGCTAGACCTCGTTCGGAGCGACCTCAATCGAGCCGCGCGATGGCAGCGTCGGCGCGGCCGTCGTGATGGCGACCCCCGCAACGATGACTGCCATCCCAACCAACTCGGCCATTGTGATCGGCTCGGGCGGAACGATGCCGAGATGCCCCGCAAAAGCGCCTGCGAACACGGCGATCACGGGATTGACGAAGGCGTACGTCATCACCTTGCTGGCCGACAGGTTGTTCAGCGCGTACGTGAACGATGTGAGCGCCACGGCGCTGCCGATGATCGACATGTACAGCAGCGCGCCAACAGTCGCCGGCGTCAGGTGGAAACGGCTCCACTCGCCCAGCGCCGTGCCAAGCACGAGCAGCACGCCGCCGGCGATCACCATCTCCCAGGCGGTGACGACCAGGCTGTTGGCCGCGGTTGGGTGGCGCTTGCCGTAGATGGTGCCGCCAGTCCACAGCCACCCACCCACGATCATGACGACCGTCCCTATCAACTCGCGAGCACCAGTAGGGGTCGACATCGTTGCCAAGCGCGGCCACAGCAGTATGCCCAGCCCCGAAAAGCCGATCGCCAACCCGAACCATCCCAGCTTGCCCGGACGCTGCATCCCGGGCAGGAACGACTCGACCAAGGCCACCCACAGCGGGATCAGCGCGACGATGAGCGCCGCGAGCCCCGACGGGATGTTCTGCTCGGCGAGGAACGCGAAGTACTGGCCACCCACGAGCAGGCACAGACCCACAATCGCCGAGATCTTCAGGTCCGCGGGGGAGATCTTGGGGGAGGCGCCGCGCCACCACGCGATCGCGAAGATGAGAAGAGCCGCCGGCCACTGGCGCACGCCCGCGAACAGCGTGGGCGGCAGCCCGGCCGATAGGCCTACCTTGATGCCGAGGTACGTGGTGCCCCACACGACGTAGAGAATCAGCATCGAGAGCACGAGTTTGAAGCGTTGAGACGTCTGAGGCACGAGTCCTCCGCGAGATGGTGGGGTTGGAGTCTGCCCAGTGTAGCGCAGCTCATCGGTGCTCAATGGCGCGCGCCGAGACGCGAGAACCGGCGTCGAGCGGCACCGCCATCCGCTACACTTGCGCCATGAGCGGCTACACCTACAACTACCCTCGCCCGGCCTTCAGCTGCGACACCGTCGTGTTCGCTGGCCCTGCCAGCGCGCGCAAGGTCTTGCTGGTCAAGCGCGCTGCCGAGCCCTTTCTCGGGTGCTGGGCGCTGCCGGGCGGCTTCGTCGACGAGGGCGAGCGTCCCGTGGATGCTGCCCGCCGCGAACTGTGCGAAGAGACCGGCCTGATCTGGGAGGGCGAGATGGTGCCGGTCGGCGCGTTCGGCGATCCCGGCCGAGATCCGCGCGGCTGGAACGTCTCGGCGGTGTTCCTTGCCGACATCGGCTTCGAGACGCCGACGGTCGTTGGTGGCGACGACGCTGCCGACGCGCGCTGGTGTTTCGCAGACGAGCTGCCCCACGAGATGGCGTTCGACCACCCTGAGATCATCAGGGTTGCGCTGGTTCGTCTGGGCTGCGAGCAGGCAGGCTGAGGATGTACTTCGGCAACGCGGGTCTTTCGCGCTACACCTTCTTGGGCGTCGGCTTCTGGGTCGTGATGGTTTCGGGTATCGCCTTTACGCTCGTGTACGCGGTCGGTTCGACGCGCGGCAAACGAGCGGCTCGGCTGTGGACCAACCTGTGCGTCGCGCTCGTGGTGGCAGGCGGAGCGGGCGACATCGCGTGGGCGATGGCGACCGGAGAGTGGCGCTCGTTCATGGGCGCTATTGGGCCCGAGCCGCTCATCGAGATGGCGATGCTGGCCATCTTGTTCTTGGGCAGCATGTGGTTCATGGCCATCCGGTACACTGGTGGGCTCAAAGACTAGCAGTTCGGCGGGAGTGCTCAGACTCTTCTGCCGCGGTGGAGATGAGAGTCAAGACATGCCCGACATCATGATGCGCATAGGCCGAGACGTCCTCGTAGTGGACGGCGCCATGGGCACGATGCTGCACCGAGCCGGTATGCCCGCAGGCGAGTGCCCCGAGCTGCTCAACGTCACCAATCCTGAGATGGTCGCCGACGTACATCGCCTCTATCGGTTCGCGGGCGCGGACTGTGTGACCACCAACACCTTCGGCGGCTCGGCGCCCAAACTCGCCGAGTATGGGCTTGCCGATCGCGTCGTCGAGCTCAACGTAGCCGCAGTCCGCATCGCCCAGCGGGAGGGCGGACCGCACGTCTTGGCAGACATGGGCCCGACGGGGCTCGTCATGGAGCCGATGGGTCCCGCCACCTTCGAGCAGGTCTTCGCGGCGTTCGCCGAGCAGGCCGCGGCGC
>JARLGT010000095.1 GCA_031292615.1 Coriobacteriia bacterium
GCAAAATTCCCCACTGCTGCCTCCCGTAGGAGTCTGGGCCGTGTCTCAGTCCCAGTGTGGCCGATCCGCCTCTCAGCGCGGCTACCCATCGTTGCCTTGGTGGGCCGTTACCTCACCAACTAGCTAATGGGCCGCGGGCTCATCCCTCACCGTCGGAGCTTTCCCGAGCAGACCATGCGATCCGCTCGGAGTATTCGGTATTAGCTCAAGTTTCCCTGAGTTATCCCGAAGTGAGGGGCAGATTGCCCACGTGTTACTCACCCGTTCGCCACTCTATACACCCCCGAAGGGGCTTTAATCGTTCGACTTGCATGTGTTAAGCACGCCGCCAGCGTTCATCCTGAGCCAGGATCAAACTCTCCGTGGAATATGTTACGAGCCGAAGCTCGTAGTTCAACGAAGTGTGATCCGAACTTGATATCCGGAGTGGCCCACCTACACCGGTAAGGAAACCGATGCGGTTTGGACCCGTACTATGTCTCGTCGGTTTGGTCTTTTAATGGACCCTCTCGACATGACGGGTTTGTGTGGTTCGCTATGCGAACCTTATTGGCTTGTCACAGTATCCGGTTTTCAAGGTTCAAGCTGCAGCGGATTCCCTGCATATCCTGCGGTTTTGCCCGCTGCGTGCCGCCTGACTTGCGTTCGGCGGCAAGGAGATACAATACGCACTCGCCCTGAGGCTGTCAACGGGTTGTCTGAAGTTTTTTCGAGTACCTCGAGAGGCAACTTCAGGCACAAGATCCTGGAAACAAAGAACGCCTCCCGGACCCACCGGAAGGCGCCAGAGCGTCGCAGCACCGCATCGCTGCAGTTGCTGTGCTCGCTATGGTTTCAACTCCCGATCCCACCTACTGGTTTTCAACACACGCTCCAGTGTCTCAGCAGACTCTCAGCGGCGCGGTGTCGTACTGTATCAGCGACCGCACAGAGGCGCAAGGGGTTCAGCACCGGTTCGTTGTTCTTACCCACGAACGCACCGCATCTGACCCGACGTGGCCCGCTGGTTAGCCTGCACGGCGGGCATCTCACGAGTCGAGCACTGTTCAGGCTACGCGGGCGACACAGGTCGGACGAATCGGCGCTTTCCGACCTGAACGATCCGTCCGTCTAGACGCGCACGCGCGTAGTCATATAGGCCGGACTCGAGGGATTGGCCGTCCACCTTCACCCCACCCTGGTCGATCATGCGGCGTCCTTCACCTGCCGACGAGACGAGTCCGAGTTCACTCAGAAGACCCGGAAGGTAGACCACTTCGGCCAGATCTACTTCAATCTCTGGTACATCCTCCGGGGCTTGGTGGGACTTGAAGACCCGGTCGAACGCCTCCTCGGCAAGTGGGGCAGCTTCTGGGCTGTGATACAGCGAAACGATTTCGCGCGCCAGGCGACGCTTGACGAGGTTCGGGTGCTCGGCTCCTGAGAGCAGCGCGACCTCAACGCGGTCGACCTCGTCGACGGGCAACGAGGTGCACAGGCGAAAGTACTTGGGCATCAGCTCATCGGGAATCGACATGACTTTACCGAACATGTCGTCGGCGGCGTCGGTAAGCCCGATATAGTTGCCGTACGACTTGCTCATCTTCTGGACGCCGTCCGTGCCCTCCAGGAGCGGCAGCGTCAGAGCAATCTGGGGCTCCATCCCCTGCTTCTCCATGAGCTCACGACCTGCAAGCAGGTTGAACAGCTGATCCGTGCCGCCCAGCTCGACGTCGGCCTGGATGGCCACTGAGTCGTAGGCCTGCGCGACCGGATAGAGGAACTCGTGCAGTGAGATGGACTGTTGCGAGGCGTAGCGCTTGGAGAAATCGTCGCGCTCGAGGATGCGGGCGACCGTGAACTGGCTCGTCAGGCGCAGCAAGTCGGCGAAACCGAGAGGTGCCAGCCACTCCGAGTTGCGTCGCAACTCCGTCTTGTCGGGATCGAGGATCTTGAACGCCTGCGTCACGTAGGTCTGGGCGTTGTTGTCGATCTGTTCCATCGTCAGCGGAGGTCGGGTGGAGTTGCGCCCCGACGGATCGCCGATCAGCGCGGTGAAGTCGCCGATGATGAGCACGACGACATGGCCGAGGTCTTGGAACTGCCGCAGCTTGCGAAGCGGCACCGCGTGACCTAGATGAAGGTCGGGCGCAGTCGGGTCGACGCCGAGTTTGATACGAAGCGGCGTGCCCTTGGCCAGCTTGCGCTTCATGTCGGCGACGGGAACGAGGTCGGCGATACCACTCTCGATTACGCGCAGCTGCTCATCAGCGGAAAGCACTGAGGGGGTCCTCCTCGGCGACTAGCACGGCTGCCGAAACGCCCGAAACCTTGGGGTCGCTTGGCGCCGCATCTGCGGGCTCGTGACTCGCGTGCCAGTCTATCAGAGGTTTCTCGCTCGCTACGCGCCTACAGAATGCCTCGGAAGTAGTGGCCGGATGTGGTCGCGGCGCTCTTGTCACGTGCCGGCGTCTCGATGCCGGCCGAGAGCCGCTCAAGCGCCTCTCGGAAACGACGGGTGGCATCAGCGGCCGACTCCACAGTCTCGAGCTCGAGGTCCAGCCGCACTGCCGAGACGCCCGCCGCCACGATCTCGGCGAGTTCGGAGGCCAGATCCAGAGGGACGGAGTTGTAGAGGTGCGAGCGCCCCGTGACGTCGGTTACGATCGGAAACTCGTAGCCCTTGCGGTCGCGCAACACACGCCGAGATGCTCTGCGCTCGCAGGTCCCGCAGCGACGGTCGCACTCCCCCTCGGACATCAAGATGCAGTGCTCGGTCACCATCAACTCTTGGCGGCCGTACACGGTGATTCCGGTGGGGAGCATGGAAGCGGCGGCGACGTCTGCAACCTGCCGGCCGGACAGTTCAGGGGAGAGCCAGACCCGCTGTGCGCCGAGCTCGGCGAGCTGAGCGATCGAGAGCGGATTGACGGCGTTCAGCGACCAGTCGGACTCGACAGCCGCGCCCTGAGCTGCAGCTTTGGCCAGGACGCCCAAGTTACCTGCGACGACGCGCCTGCCTGTGGTCGCCCAAGCGAGTGCAGAACCGACCTCTCGGTCGTGGGCGATGCGCGGAAGCACCGGGATCACATCTGCGGTCAGGTCGTGTGGCGCCCCTAGCGCCGTCGTCGGCACGAGAGCCCGATCGGCACCGACGGCAAGACAAGCAATGGCAGCAGCTTCATCGGTGACCGACACGGCCAGCAGCGTCTGCGTGCGCTTGCCTCTTGACGCCCCGACGACGGGCGGCACACGCGGATGGGTTGCTCGGCGGGTGGCCCACGGCGCAAGGAGTTGCGCCTCGTAGGCAGCGAGTGCATCTCGGCGAACGCGGTGCAGCGCCGAGAACCCGACCCCAACGTTGGGCGAGAGCTCGAGGTCCCAGCTCACGGCCCGATAGGGAGTCCCTCCGAGACGACCGACATGCTCGGTGACCTCCTCGGCGGTGACGGCTTTGGTGCGGGCAAGCTCAACTGCAGGACCATCGGCTGAGCCCCTGCGTCCGGCGGCGTCGACGACGCTGACCGAGAGAGGTTGTCCGACCACGACGCGGACGCGAAACGTCAGCTCGATAGGCGCGATGGAGTCGGCATCGTCGAACGTGCGCGCGGCAGCGGCGGAAAGCGCGGCGTTTCGCACGCGGAACACTCGGTCGCCTGCGCCCACTGGTTGTTCGACATGCAACTGTGCCTTGGCGCCCGCGGGCGCGACGTCGTGGCCGGCTCCCTCGAAGGTCATGTGCCCCGCATGCTGGGCAAAGCGCCCAGCCGACGTCCAGAACTCGACGGTGTCGCCCGCTTCCAGCGAGGTGTCCAAGGCGACAGTCGCGGTGCCGAGCGAAGTGGAAGCCACGCGCCCAACGAGCACGCCTCGGTTGTTGGGCCGCTGATAGCTCATCATCTCGTTGCCGCGCTCGTCAAGCAGATACGCCTCGCTAAACCCGCGCGAGAACGACTCGCCCAGAACCGCCTGTTCGCCGTCTCGAACGACGTAGCTACCGGGATCGGCGATGGCACGGTCGAGAGCGGCTCGGTACACGCCAGTGACGAGCGCTACGTACTCGGCGCTCTTCATGCGCCCCTCGATCTTGAGCGCCGAGACTCCCGAGGCCACCAGCTGCGGAAGAATCGCGATTCCCGCGAGGTCCTTGGGTGAAAGCAGATGCGCGCCAGGCGTCGCCAGAATCGTCCCGGAGGCGTCGACCAACTCGTAAGGTAGCCGGCACGGCTGCGCGCACAGGCCGCGATTGGCGCTTCGACGCCCGATCAGCGAGGAGATGAGGCACTGTCCCGAGTAGCACATGCACAGCGCACCATGCACGAACGACTCGACCTCGACGTCGACCGCCGAGACGAACCCGGCGATCTCGCGCACCGATACCTCCCGCGCCAGCGTTACGCGCTTGACACCCAGGGCCGCGAGCGTCTCGAGTGTTGCCGTGTTGTGGGCGTTCATCTGCGTGGAGGAGTGAACCCGCACATGCGGGAGCGTCTTCCTCACGGCCCATAGGAGTCCGAGATCTTGTACGATGACCGCGTCAACGCCGGCCTCCCATGCGCGGTCGAGCAGATCCAGCGCAGTGGCCATCTCGCCTTGCAGCACGACGACGTTCGCGGTCAAGTAGACTCGGACGCCGCGGATGTGGGCGAAACGACAGGTCTCGGCTAGGTTGTCCAAGCTGAAGTTCTCCGCGCCGCGACGCGCGTTGAGGAGTTCGACGCCGAGATAGACGGCGTCGGCACCGTTGGCGATGGCCGCGCGTAGAGCAGCTGGGCCGCCGGCGGGGGCGAGTAGCTCGGGAACTGAGGGGTTGGAACGCTGCACGCGTGCTCCTCGGCGAGTGACGGACCGGTGACGCATGCGGTCATTGGCACGCATTTCGCCCCTTTTCAAGGCACAATGTAGCATCCTAGCAAACGACCGAGAGGCCCATGTGAGCAGACGCTCGCGGGAACGCCGGAACCGCCGAACCACAGCATCGACGATCTTCCTGCGCGTCGCCGGCGTACTTCTAGGCGTTGTGCTGCTTCTGACTGCGGCCGGGGCGGCTACGGCTGTAGCGGCCGTCAACACGTGGCTCAAGGGGCTGCCGGACTACACGAACCCTAAGGCCTTCGAGATCTCGCAGCCCACCAAGATCTACTCGGCTGACGGCAAACTCTTGGCCAAGCTGTACCTGCAGAACCGTGAGGTCGTCCCGATGTCGCAGATGTCGAGCGACGTCGTGCACGGTGTGATCGCCGTCGAGGACGAGCGCTACTACCAGCACGGCGGTGTCGACCCCGTGGGAATCGTGCGGGCGCTGTTCTCAACAATCAGCGGCAACCGTCAGGGTGCCTCGACGATCACGCAGCAGTACATCAGGAACACGATCCTGCTCGACGAGCGCACGGACATGACGCTCGCGCGCAAGGTGCGCGAGGCCTACCTCGCCAACGAGGTCCAGAAGACGCTGTCGAAGGACCAGATCCTCGAGAACTACCTCAACACGGTGTACTTCGGCGAGGGAGCCTACGGCGTCGAGGCCGCGTCGCGAACCTTCTTCTCCAAGAGCTCCAAGGATCTCACGCTGCCTGAGGCGGCTCTGATTGCCGGGCTCGTTCAGTCGCCGAGCAGGCTTGACCCCTACGTCAACCCCGCCCGTGCAATTGCACGCCGCCAAGAGGTCCTCTCTCGCATGCTGTACAACAAGTACATAACGCAGGCGGCCTACGACCAGGCTATTGCGGCGCCGCTCGACCTCAAGCGCGAGGCTCAGCCGCTCGATGGCATCTATGCCGCGCCGTACTTCGTGTCGTACGTGAAGAAGCTCCTGCAGAAGCAGTTCAGCGAAGGAGTGGTATTCAACGGCGGCCTGACGGTCTACACGACACTCGACACCCGGCTCCAAGGCTACGCTGACGCGGTGGCCACCAAGAAGTACAACGGCTCGAAGGACCCGATGGTCGCGATGGTGGCTATCGATCCGCGCAGCGGCTTCGTCAAGGCGATGGTCGGCGGCCGTGACTATGCGAAGAACAAGTTCAACTTTGCCACGCAGGGCTATCGACAGCCTGGCTCCTCGTTCAAAGCGTTTGTCCTGGTCAATGCATTGCAGCAGGGCATGCCTCCCGATTTCCAAGTTGATTCGAACGCGCCTGTCACGATTCCTTCCAAGCCGAATCCGTGGACCGTCAGCAACAACGAGGGCACAGGGACTGGAATGATGTCGCTCCAGACTGCGACGTGGCAGTCGGTCAACTCGGTCTACGCGCGCGTGGCTTGGGCGCTCGGCATCAAGAACGTCGCACACACGGCGAACGTCATGGGTATCACGACGCACCTGCCCAACTACCCGTCCATCGCGCTCGGTGCCGTCAACTGCACGCCGTTTGAGATGGCTTCGGCGTACGGAACGCTCGCTACGGGAGGCGTCCACTACGACCCAATCGTTATCACGAGCGTTATCGACTCCAACGGGCAAACCATCTTTAAGGCGCAGCCGCATGGCACTCAGGTCATCAAGCCTTCGGTAGCGTATGCGGCGACACAAGTGCTTGAAGGCGTCCTGACCCAGGGTACTGCCAAGGCCTCTGGGATCGACCGTCCCGCCGCCGGAAAGACCGGGACCAGCCAGTCCAACCGCGACCTTTGGTTTGTCGGCTACACTCCGCAGCTGGTCACGTCGGTGTGGGTGGGATACCCGCTCGAGCGCACGGTAGTAATCGACGGGAAGACGGCGTTCGGTGCAACCGCCGCTGCCCCGTTGTGGGCGTCGTTCATGAAGCGAGCGCTCGCTGGCGTGGCCGCCCGCGACTTCGCGAGCGCGCCCGCTCCCAACTACGACCCAGGCAAGTTCGACATCCCGGTGAGCGACGCCACAAAGTACGCGATGTCGCACAAGAGCACCGTCAAGGTATACGTGTACTCAACCCAGCCCGCTGGCACCGTCATCAGCAGGTCCGACGACGGCAACGGCACTACGACAGAGACGATCTCCAAGGGGCCGAGGCCGTCGACTAGCAAGAGCTCGGGCGGCAAGAGCTCCAGCGGTGGAAAGAGTTCCAGCGGGGGCGGAAGCTCTGGCGGAGGCGGAAGCAGTGGCGGCGGAGGCGGCTCGGGCACGACCACCTCCACGCCGTAGTCGGCTGTTTGATTCGCGCTACAAACACGGCAGGCCGCCCAGATGGGCGGCCTGCCTGCGTTCGGCGGGAAGATCGAAGTCAGCGCTTCACGCGCACCATTCCGGAGGTGCAGTAGACGGCGACGTCTCCCGCGGCCTCGACTCGGTCCAAGATGAGGTTCATTCCCAGCACGTCGCTTGAGATGTGCCCCGCGACAATCAGGTTGAGCTTGAGCTCCTCGGCGCGCTTCTTGTGCTCCTCGGAGTAGTGCATTCCGACGAGCGTCCCCACGCCAGCGTGCGACAGACGGTCGAGCGCATCCGTGGGGCCCTCAGTTCCACCGGTCATGTCGACGACGATGCGACCCGGGCGCGCGGACTCATCCCCGCTGACGAGCGATGGCCCGTAACCCTTGCGTGCACCGTCGGCGTACTCAGGAATCGCGCGTAGCGCTTTGACTGTCGCCTCAAGTGTTTCGGGCTTGTGAGCGTCGAGGAAGGCCTGGACAAAAGCGTTGACGGAGTTGTCCGCGGGCGTGTGGCAGGACAGGGAAGCCAGGCCGAGCAGGTTGGCGGCGTCGATTGCGCGGTAGTGGTTGACCGGCGAGATGCGGCGGCGAACGGCCTCGGCGCGCGGTCCAATGAGGGCGTCGCCCGCCGCAATCGAGACGCCCTGCGCAGCCCACAGGTCGGCCTGCATGTACATGACTTCGTGCAGGTTGGCGTAGCCGGGCCCTTCAGGGTGGTGCGCAAACACCAGGTCGATCGGGGCACCCTTCTCGCGCAGGCGGTCGGCGAGCAGAACCTCCCCGACCTCCATGTCGACGCCCACGATCAGACCGCGGATCTCGGCGTTGGGATCGCCAGCGCAGATGCGCGTATCGGCGTACGGGTTCACGAGCTTTTCAGTGTCGAAGAACTCCTTGTCGAGCTCGTCGAGCTTGTCGTAGTCACGTCGGCGCGCATTCAGAGTACGGTCGATCTCGGCACGTCCGCGGACGTCAGCCTCAATGCCAGCCTGCACGCAGACGTCGTAGATATCGGAGAGCTTCACTTGGATCCTCCTCGTCGCGCCGTCTATCGGCGCTTGGGTCGCACGGGGCCGGTCCGGCCTCGCGAGACGAACGGGTCGTTCGCCATGTAGAAGCGCAAGTCCAACTCGTGTCCTGCGGACAGTCCGATTCTCCCCGAGACTGCCACCTCGGCGGGAGATGGTCGCTCGCCATAGTACACCGAGACTCGGCCCTGGCCGAGTACCGAGCCGTTGTCGCTCAGATCGATTCCCATCGCCGCGGCAAGTTTGCCCGGCCCATTGCACAGCTCACGAAGCGGGCGACCGTGGCGTCGCGCGGTCATCTCGGCGAGACCGGTGATCGGGCGTAGCGCCCGGACAAGCACGGCACCCGCCACGCCTTGAGGCTCGCAAACCAGGTTGAGCATGTAGTGATTGCCGTACGTGAAGTACACGTACGCCGTGCCCGGCGCTCCGTACATCACAGCGTTGCGAGCGGTGATGCCTTTGGTAGACGCGTGGCTGCCAGCGTCGTCCCTTCCGAGATAGGCCTCGGTCTCCACGATCACGCCGGCGGTCAGTGCACCGTCAACTCGCGTCGCCACAACGCAGCCCAGCAGATCGGGCGCGACCAACTCCGGCGAGCGCCCAAAGAAGCTAGCCGGAACCGACCGCATCGCGGTGGCGTCGAGTTGGGTATCTTCTGCGAAGTCTGTCACGCCCAAGATGGTATCCTATGATTTCTCCGGTTTGCGCCGTGGGGGCGAGACCGTCGAGTCTTGGGAGGGACGCATGTCCACGTGCGAGCGCATTGGCGACCGACGAGCCAGTCGGGCCGCATTCCGCTTTCCTGAGCGGAGAACGGGTTTCGATCGTCGACGCCCGAACGATCCGCTGCGCACGCTGGCCGACAACCCCGCAGCACTCGTCGCGCTTCTGGTCGCCCTCAATGCGCTCTCGGCAGCCGACTGGGCGCTGACCTCGCGGGCGCTGGCCAACGGCGCCCAAGAGGCAAACGCCGTCATGGCCGCGCTCATCAACGCCAATCCCGTAGCCGCGGGCGGCTTCAAGGCTGCGATGATGCTCGCGATCACGCTGCTCGTGTGGCGCTCCCGCCGCTACCGCCTGGTGCTGGCAGCAGCAGCGGGAGCGTTTGCGGTCTACGGCATTCTGATGATCTACCACGCCGCCGGACTCGTGAGTCTGGGCGCGCTCTAGCTCTAGCCGGCGTCGTCGAGCGCCTCGGCGAACTGGCTGTTGTACAGGTCGAAGTAGAAACCACCCTTGGCAAGCAACGCCTCGTGGCTCCCCTGCTCGATGATGCGGCCGTGATTCATCACGAGAATCGAGTCAGCGTCGCGAATTGTCGAAAGGCGGTGGGCGATCACAAAGCTGGTGCGGTTCTCCATCAGCTTGGCCATCGCCTTTTGGATGAGCACCTCGGTGCGTGTGTCGACCGAGCTGGTGGCCTCGTCGAGAATCAGAATCTGCGGGTCGGCCAGGAAAGCGCGAGCGATCGTGAGCAGCTGCTTCTCCCCTGCCGAGACGTTGGTCGAGTCATCGTCGAGCGCGGTGTCGTAGCCGTCCGGGAGCGTGCGCACGAAGTGGTCGACGTGCGCCGCCTCGGCTGCGGCACGAATCTCGGTCTCAGTAGCGCCTTCTCGGCCGTAGGCGATGTTCTCGCGGATCGTGCCACTGAACAGCCAAGCATCCTGAAGCACCATGCCGAAGAGACGGCGCAGGCCATCGCGAGTCATCTCGCGCGTATCGACGCCATCGATCGCGATGCGGCCGTGGTCGATCTCGTAGAAACGCAGAAGCAGGTTGACGAGCGTGGTCTTGCCTGCGCCCGTGGGACCGACGATAGCGACCGTCTCTCCCGGCCTGACGTCCAAGTTGAGGTCCTCGATGAGTGGCGTGTCGGCCTTGTAGCGGAACGAGACGTCGTCCAGGGTGATGTGACCCTGCGACTCAACGAGCGTGACGGAGTTGGCGACGTCTGGGGACTCCTCTGCTTCGTCGAGCAGCTCGAACACGCGCTCGGCGGAGGCAACGGCCGACTGCATGACGTTTGCGATGCTGGCAAGCTGCGTGATGGGCCATGTGAACTGGCGTGAGTACTGCACGAACGCCTGCACGTCTCCGAGCGTCAGGGTGCCCGTTGTGACTCGGATGCCTCCGATGACGGCGATGGCAACGTAGTTCAGGTTGCCGATGACGTTAAGCGACGGCTGGATGACTCCCGAGATGAACTGGGCCTTGAAGCTCGCTTGGAACAGCTGCTCGTTCTCAACATCGAACTTGTCCTCGGCTTCCTTCTCGCGACCGAACACTTTGACGATGTTGCGGCCGGTGTGCATCTCCTCGACGTGCCCGTTGAGGGTGCCCGTGTGCTCCCACTGGGCCGCGAACTGCTTCTGCGAACGCTTTGCGATGAAGATGGTGACGGCGACGGAGAGCGGGACGGTGAGCAACGAGATCGTCGCGAGGATCCAGTCGATCGAGAACATCATCGCCAAGACGCCGACCACGGTCAGCAGCGAGGTGACGATCTGCGTCAGGCTCTGCTGCAGCGTGTTTGCGATGTTGTCGATGTCGTTGGTCACGCGAGAGAGGATGTCGCCGCGCGGATTGCTGTCGAAGTAGCGCAGCGGGAGGCGCGCGAGCTTCTCGGCGACCTGGTCGCGCAGGCGAAAGACGATGCTTTGCGACATCCGCACCGTGAGGAACTGTTGCAGCCAGCCAAACAACGCGCTGAGCAGGTAGACGAGCGCCAGAATCAGCAGCAACCGCTCGATGACGGTGAAGTCCGGGACCTTGTGGCCGAGTACGCCCGCGAACAGCACGTTGGTGACCTGGCCAAGGATCTTCGGGCCGACGATGTTGAATCCGACGCTGAAGACCGCGAGCAGGATGATGATCGCGATGACGAGCCCATGGGGCGCCAGCAAGTTCAGCAGACGCTTTCCAGCACCCTTGAAGTCCTTTGCCTTGACGACCGGTGCGCCGGCGCCATGTCCGCCGCCCGGACCGCGAAAGCCGCCGCGCGCTGGGGGCCTGGGTTGGGAGGTCTCCTTGGTGTCGCTCATGCGACCTCCTCGGCACTCAGCTGCGAGAACACGATCTCGCGATAGGTCTCGCTTGTCTCCATGAGCTCCTCGTGCGTGCCGATGCCCGCGATGACGCCACAGTCCATGACGATGATGCGGTCGGCCTGCATGATCGTGCTGACGCGCTGCGCGACGACGAGCACCGTTGCGTTCTTGGTCTCGTGCTCGAGCGCGGCACGGAGCTGGGCGTCAGTCTTGAAGTCCAACGCCGAGAAGCTGTCATCGAACACGTATATCTCGGGCTTCTTGACGATGGCGCGGGCGATTGCCAGGCGTTGGCGCTGGCCACCCGAAACGTTGGTGCCGCCCTGCGTGATGGGCGCCTCGAGCTCCCCGGGCATCTCGGAGACGAACGTCTTGCCCTGCGCCACTTCAAGGGCGTGCCACAGCTCCTCGTCAGTCGCGTCGATGTCGCCGTAGCGCAGGTTGCTCGCGACCGTCCCGCTGAACAGGAACGCACGTTGCGGGATGAAACCGATCGTGTTCCACAGGTCCTCTTGGCGCATCTGTCGGATGTCGACGCCGTCGACCAAGACCGAACCGGCGCTCACGTCGTAGAAGCGCGGGATGAGATTGACCAGCGTCGACTTGCCGCTACCCGTGCTACCGACGATTGCGGTGATCTCGCCCGGCCCCGCTGAGAAGTTGATGTTGCGAAGCACGGGATCCTCGGCGCCTGGATAACGGAACTCGACGTCGCGAAACTCTATCTGTCCGCATACGCCCGCTGCGATGGGCACCGGCGAGTCAGTCTCCACGACGCTCGGAACGGTGTCGAGAACGGCCTGAATGCGATCGGCCGACGCTGCGGCGCGGGGCACCATCGCGAACATCACGGTCGCCATCATCACGGACATCAGAATCAACGTGATGTAGGTGAGGTAGGCCGTGAGGTTGCCGATGGGCATCGCGCCGCTCGCAATCCGGATGCTGCCGAACCACATGACAGCGACGGTGGTCAGGTTCAAGATTCCGAAAAGGGACGGGATCATGAACGCGAAGATCTGGTTGACCTTGATCGAGGTGTCCGTAAGGTCTTGGTTCGCAACGCGGAAACGCTTCTGTTCGTAGTCGTCGCGGACGAACGCGCGGATGACGCGGACGCCCGAGAGCGTCTCGCGCATCACCTGGTTGATACGGTCGACCTTGATCTGCACCGCTTTGAACAGCGGCATCGCCTTGGACACAACGATTGCGATGAATCCGGCCATGAGCGGCAGAACGACGAAGAGAATCGCCGAGAGTGCGGCGTCCTCTCGAATCGCCATGATGATGCCTCCGATGGCCATGATGGGCGCGAGGATCATCATGTTCAGTGCCATCATCACGAGCATCTGGACCTGCTGCACGTCGTTCGTGTTGCGCGTGATAAGCGACGGCGTCCCGAACTGGTTGACCTCGGTCTGCGAGAACGTTCCGACGCGCTTGAAGATGGCCGCGCGAACGTCTCGGCCAAAGGCCATCGACGTCTTCGAGCCGAGGTAGACGCCAGCTACGGCGGTCAGGGCCATGAGCGCCGAGACCCCCAGCATGACGGCGCCCTCGCGCATGATGTACGCGGTATTGCCCGTGCGCACGCCGTTGTTGATGATGTCGGCGTTGAGGTTGGGCAGGTAGAGGTTCCCGACGGTCTGGGCGACGAGCAGCACCACCA
>JARLGT010000096.1 GCA_031292615.1 Coriobacteriia bacterium
CCGATCTCGGCGATGGTCGGAGAGCGCTGAAGCTTCTGGGTGAGCGCATCGACGGCCTGATTGACCTTGAAGGACAGCTCCTGGAGACGACGCGGGACCTTGATGGCCCAGCCTTTGTCGCGGAAGTAGCGCTTGAGCTCGCCGACAATGGTCGGCGTCGCGTATGTCGTGAACTCGACTTGGCGCTCGATGTCGAAGCGGTCGATCGCCTTGATCAGTCCGATCGTTCCCACCTGTACGAGGTCGTCGATGGGCTCGCCTCGGTTGCGGAAGCGGCTGGCCAGATACTTGACCAGGTTGAGGTACATGGTGATCAGTTCGTCGCGCGCAGCCTCATCGGCGTTGAGCCGATAGCGACGGAAGAGCTCGCGGGTGTAGGCCTTGTCCCACGAGAGCTTCCGAGTCTGCTTGCGCGGCGCGTTGCTCCTAATCGACATCGGCACCGCCAACGCGCTTGGTCAGCCGCAGGTGCGCACCATTCTCGTCGCTCTCAAACCCATACGAGTCGCATACCGACTCAAGGATGAATGTGGCATATGCAGCGCGGCGATCGGCTTCTTCGTCGGAGCTTGGATCCTCGCTGCCGAGCGGGACGTCGATCTGCAGCTCGTCGTCGCTGACCGAGAACTCGAAGCGCACCTCGGCGTCGTCGGGCAAGGTGTCGACGGCGTAGACGAACGCCTCCTCGGCGGCCATGCGCACGTCGTCGACGTCGTCGAAGTTCATCCCCATGCGGCTCACGAGGGCCGCTGCCGTCATGCGCACTGTCTTGGCGTACTCGCTCTTGGCAGGAACCGTGAGTGTGATTCGGTCGATGGCCATAATCGCTGCGGATGCCTCCTCTAGACGGACGTTGTGTCTTCGGCCTGTGGGCCGCTCTCTGTTGCAGCTTCAGCTCGCTCTTCGGCAGTCGGCCATGCGGGTGGCTCCTGCGCCTCGAAGGGCACCTCGCCCTCGTCGACGTCAGCGCCCTCAGACGCGGCCTCGGCACGACGGGCCTCACCGGCGACGGTCGCCTCTGCACCGCGACGCTTCCATGCGCGACGGACGCGATCGGCGATGTCCGTGACGATCTCGCCAGGCGCGTTGGCGACTCCTTGAACCGTACGCGATGTGCTCTCGACTCGCTCGGTTACCTCTTCGATACGCGAGACGATGTTGTCGATGCGCAGTAGCTCCGCATTGAGCGCGTCGATGGTGACGTCGGCCTTGTCGAGCAGCGGCACCAAGCGGGTGTCGAGATCGTCAGCCAGCGTGCGAGCCGACCGCGCGGTCTTGGCGCCCTCGAGCAGCGCCCAGATGGCTACCGCGCACGCGACGCATGCCACGACGAGTAGCACGCCGAGCAGGATGCTGTTGATCTCCACGCATGCCTCCATCAGGTCGCCGAGCGACCCCGCCAGTGTACCAGAGGTGGCCACCCCGGCAGGCGGCATCGGCGTGCTCTAAGAGGGCTCTTTGCCCTGCTCCTCGGCCGCGCGACGCAACTCGGCGAGCATCGCAGCGCGCGTCGCCTCCCAGCCTCGCGCCGACGCCGAGAAGAACGCGCCGTGCTCCAAGCCGTCCGGCAGGTAGCGCTGGACGACATAAGCGCCGGGGAAGCCGTGCGGGTAGAGGTACGGGCCGTACTCATCGGCACCAGGACGATGGCGGTCGCGTAGGTGGTTAGGCACCGCCCGCGCCGGGCCGGTGCGCACCTCCTCGAGCGCCTTCTCGATCGCCGTGTAGGCGGCGTTGCTCTTTGGCGCAAGCGCGAGAAAGACGGCGGCCTGCGCCAAGTTGATGCGGCACTCCGGCCATCCGATCGACTCGGCGGCCTTGAAGGCAGCGTGCGCCACTACAATCGCCAGCGGCTCGGCGTTGCCCACGTCCTCCGAAGCGAAGATCAGCATGCGCCGAGCGATGAACTTGGGATCCTCGCCGCCGTGGATCATCCGAGCGAGCCAGTACACAGCGGCATCTGGGTCACTGCCGCGCATCGACTTGATGAACGCCGAGATGACGTCGTAGTGGACGTCGCCCGTCTTGTCGTACGGCAGAATTCGCGTGGGCGACGCGTGCTCGACAGCGTCCAGAGTGACGGTGCGCATGCCACCCTCCCCCGGCTTTACGAACGCCGCCGAGAGCTCCAGCGTGGTTAGCGCCACGCGGGCATCGCCGCCGGCGGTCAGCACGATGGCCGACTCGGCGTCCGGCTCGAGTTCGAGATTGCCAGCGAAGCCGCGCTCGTCGGCAAGCGCGCCACGCACGATGGCCAGGATGTCCACGTCACTAAGTGGCTGCAGCTCGATGACGCGCGAGCGGCTGATGAGCGGCGCGTTGACCTCGAAGAAGGGGTTCTCGGTGGTGGCGCCCACCAAGACGACGATGCGGTCTTCCACCGCGTGCAACAGGGCGTCCTGCTGCGACTTGCTGAAGCGGTGAATCTCGTCGATGAACAGAATCGTTCGCTGCCCGGTCAGCCCAAGCCGGTCGTTGGCGCCGTCGACCGCCTTGCGAAGATCGGCCACACCACCGGTGACCGCCGAGACTTCAACAAACTCGGCTTTGGTTGCTGCAGCGATGATGCGCGCAAGCGAGGTCTTTCCCGTGCCGGCGGGTCCGTAGAGGATGACTGACGACAGAGCGTCGGCGTCGATTGCCGAGCGAAGCCACGTCCCCTCGCCCACGGCGGCCTGCTGGCCGACAAACTCGTCGAGCGTGCGGGGGCGCATGCGCACGGCAAGGGGCGCGGCGTTGGCGCGGGCCTGACGGGCGCTGTCATCGAAGAGCGAGCGCACGGACCCTCGTTTCGGGCTAGCGGGCTGCGCGCTGGACCTGACGCTCAAGAAACGCCGAGTCGGGCAGACCGCTGTGCTTGTAGATGATGTAGCCCTGCGAATCTGTCAGCACGATGAAGGGCGTGAACGCCACGTTGATGGCCGGGTCGCGAGCGAACATCACAACCTGCTTCTGGGCTGGGTCCGCAGCCAGGCTGGGATCCACCACGACCGTTCCGTCGGAGTTGGCCGTGACGTACTTGCTCAGGTCGTAGGCGACCAGGTCGACCATGCCCCGGTTGCGATTGCGGATCGCGTCGATCATCGTGCGAGTGTCAGTGCTAACCTTCTGCCCAGAGTCGAAGAAGAAGATGAGCGTCGGCTGCTTGGCCGTCGTGATCTTCTGCTTGAGCACGTCGGGGACGTTCTCGCCAGTTGGGAAGGGTGCGAACGTCGTGGTCTCGTTCTCGGAGCGGTTCACAATATCGGGCAGTGTGGTCGGCGCGCCCTTAAGGCCGGTTTGCCCTGCAGCAGGAGCCGCCGCCACTGGTGCAGCGGTGCTGGAGGACGCGGGCGTCGACGTGTCAGACGAGCCACCGCAGCCAACAAGCGAGAGTGCAACACCTACTACGAACACTGCTACGACTAGTCTGCGCATGCTGCTTCCTCCACTGCTACGTTTAAGCGTCTAAGCCTTGCCGTGACTCGGCTGGTGAACCTGCCTTAGCAGGTGGGTGCCCGCACGCCAGTTTCGAGCTTCCCCGTCGAGGGGGATACCTTTCCACCGGCGGATCTAGGGCTCCCGTAGGTGAAGCGTTGGTTCGACCGTATGTGCCGAGTCACGAACAAGGCAAAGACTGGCTAGAGTGTAACCCCCGTCTGGGACACCAGCCAATATCCAGCCTCAAGCACATTAATCGACGCGAACGTGCACATCCTTGAGCTGTCTGGCCGAGACAACGTCCGGCGCGCCCGTCATCGGGTCGCTTCCCGAGGACGTCTTGGGGAACGCGATGACGTCGCGGATCGACGCTGCACCAGCCAAGAGCATCACCAAACGGTCGAGCCCGAGGGCGATTCCGCCGTGCGGTGGTGCGCCGAAGGCGAGCGCTTCAAGGAGGAATCCGAACTTGTCGTTGGCCTCGGCGTCGTCCATGCCCATGAGTGCGAAGACGCGCTTCTGCAACTCGGGATTGGGGATGCGCAGCGTGCCGCCACCTATCTCGTAGCCGTTCATCACGAGGTCGTAGCTGTAGCCCAGCGCCTCACCCGGTGCGCTCTCGAGCGTGTCGACGCACTCGGCGTGCGGAAGCATGAACGGGTTGTGGCTTGCATCCCAGCGCCCACCGTCCTCGTCCCACGTGAAGAGCGGGAAGCTCAGGACCCACATGGTGTTGAAGCCGGTGCGCTCGATACCCAGCTCGTCGGCCAGCTTGAGGCGCAGCACGCCCAGAACCTCGTTGGCCGTCTGGCGCTTGTCGGCGACCATGCAGATCAGGTCGCCCGGCTCGACGCCGGTCACCTGGCGCAACGCGGCCATCTCGGCGTCCGTGAAGAACTTGGCAACCGGGCTCTTGACGTCGCCGGCGGTGGTGAACGCGACCCACGCCAGACCCTTTGCGCCGGCGTCGACAGCGGCCTGATTCAGCGCGTCGATCTTGCCGCGGCTCCAGTCGCCTGCGCCCTTGGCGTTAAGCGCTTTGATGGCTCCCCCGCTGGCAAGCACACTTGCGAAGACCTTGAACTCGCTGGCTGCGAAGACCGGGCTGGCGTCGACGAGCTCGAGCCCGAAGCGCGTGTCGGGGCGGTCGGAACCGAAGCGATCGAGTGCCTCGCCGTAGGTGATGCGAGGAAGCGGCGTGACCAGTTCGTGACCCGCTGCGGCCATGACCTCGACCATCACGTCCTCCATCATCGCCAGGACGTCTTCCTGATCGACGAAGGACATCTCGATGTCTACCTGGGTGAACTCGGGCTGACGGTCGGCGCGCAGATCCTCGTCCCGGAAGCAGCGCGCGATCTGGTAGTAGCGCTCCACGCCGGCGACCATCAGCAGCTGCTTGAAGAGCTGCGGGGATTGCGGGAGCGCGTAGAACTTGCCGGGGTTCATTCGGCTCGGAACGATGAAGTCGCGAGCTCCCTCGGGGGTGGACTTGGTCAGAATCGGCGTCTCGACCTCGAGGAATCCGCGGTCCTCGAGCGACTTGCGGAAACGCTGCGTCACCGCGTCGCGCAGCACCAGCGCCGAGAGCACCTCGGGGCGACGGATGTCGAGGTAGCGCCAGCGAAGGCGTGTCAGCTCGTCGACGTCGATACCCGACTCGATCTCGAACGGCGGCGTCTGAGCGCGGTTGAGCACCTCGGCGGCGTGGATGATGACCTCGACCTCGCCGGTCGCCATGTTGGGGTTCGCGGTGCCCTCAGGGCGCAACCGCACCTTGCCACTGAACAGCACGACCCACTCGGGGCGAACGGTCTCGGCGACTTGGAAGGCGTCGGCCGATGCCTCGGGGTCGAACGTGCACTGGACGATGCCGGTCCGGTCGCGTACGTCGATGAAGACCAGCCCGCCGTGGTCGCGGCGCTTGGCCACCCAACCGGCGAGGCGCACCTCGTCCCCGACGTTTGCAGCGCTCAGGGAACCGCACGTATGGGATCTCATCGAATAGCGGGCGTCGAGCATGGTCAATCCTCGTCGTTTGAGGGCGGATTTGCTTGGCAGAGTATACGCGAAGAGCATCCCCCGAGGCTGACCGGTCGAGTCAGAACTCGGGATACGCCTCTTCGAGGCCCGGGCGTGGCGATGAGCGGTCCGCCAGGTCTGGAGCGCCAGCCCACCGTTCGCAGTCGCGCCGGTCCATACCCTCGAGCACCGTCAGCGCCCGAGAGCCGCCAAGACACTTTGGGGTGCACCGGCCAGCGGAACGCGCGTCTCGGCCTTCGTGTTCATATCGCGCATGGTTACCTCGGCGGACTGAAGCTCGTCGGCGCCCAGTATCAGCACGAAGCTCGCGCCCAGCCGATCGGCCATCTTCATCTGCGACTTCAGGCTCTTGCCGCGATGGTCCATCTCGGCCGAGACCCCCGCATCGCGCACCGCCGAGACAAGCGCATACGCCTGACGCCGCGCGGTAGGCTCGGCGAGCGCCACGAAGACGTCGGTGTGAGCCGAATCCGTCGCAAGCGCACCGGCGGCTTCCATTGCGAGCAGGAGACGCTCGAACCCGAGGGCAAAGCCCAGTCCCGGCGTGGGTGGCCCACCGTACTCCTGCATCAGCCTGTCGTAGCGTCCTCCCCCGCCGATGGCGTTTTGGCTGCCGAGGCCCGCGTCGACTTGAACCTCAAAGACGGTGCGGGTGTAGTAGTCCAGTCCGCGAACGAGCGACGGGTCCTCGACGTAGGGAATCCCCAGTTCGTCGAGCAGACCCTTGACCGCCGAGTAGTGCTCCCGGCACTCCACGCACAGCTCGTCACGTAGCATCGGCGCGGCGCCCATGATCTCCTTGCACGCCGGATTCTTGCAGTCGAAGGCGCGCAAAGGGTTGGTGTCGGCTCGCCGGTTGCACTCCTCGCACAGCCCGTCCGCGTTGGCGCGGATGTAGGCCGCAACCTTGTCGCGGTACGCAGGGCGACAGTTCTCGTCACCCATCGAGTTGATGAGCAGACGCATGTTCTCGGCGGGAATACCGCACGCCTCGATGAAGCGCCACATCATCGTGATCAGCTCGGCATCGGCCGTCGGTTCAGCCGCGCCGAGCAGCTCGGCGTCTATCTGCCAAAACTGCCTCATGCGGCCCTTCTGCGGCCGCTCGTAGCGAAACATCGGGCCGAGGCAGTAGACCTTGGCCGACTGCCCGTTCGCAGTCAGGCCGTGCTCGAGCGCCGCCCTCACCACGCCCGCGGTTGCCTCCGGTCGAAGCGTGATAGACCGGCCGCCCTTGTCCTCGAACGTGTACATCTCCTTGGAGACGATGTCGGTCGCCTCGCCGATGCCCCGGGTGAACACCTCAGTGTGCTCGAAGATCGGCGTGTAGATCGGTTCGAATCCGTATCGCGAGAACAGATCCTGCGCAATGCGAGAGAGACGCTCCCAGGCCCGAGCGACGGGCGGAAGCATATCGGCGGTTCCTTTGGGCGCGCTAGCGTTGAACTGAGTGGTCATGGCGATGCCCGGAATCCTTGCCTGTCGGGGGCGCTGTGCAGCGCATGAACTATATCATGCGTCTTACTACTCGATAGCTGTCCGCGAAGTCGGAACTGACTCTCCGATTCGCACCTGCCTACCAGCCAATCGTGACCGATCCGTTCCCAGGGTTCTGACCCGGCACACAGAGGATGCTCTGCCCGCCTAGGACGTCGACCCAGCTCGTGCCGCCCTCACCAGCGTAGTCATCGCCAGAGTCGCTCTGCGCCCCGCCCGTCCAGCCACCGCCACCGCCTGCGTCTCCGTTGCCGCCGTGCTGGCCGCCACCGGACACGTATCCGCCGTAGAGATCCGTAAGCCACACGCCGCCGGCCCCGCCGGGGCCGTTGCCGTCGCCCGCGCCGCCACCACCGCCCGCCTCAAGCAGAACGGTACCGTCGGACGCAGCTACGAAACTCGACCCCCCGCCGGCCGAGCCGTATCCAGGGTTGCTCACGTCTCCCCCGTTCGGCCACCCGCCGACAGCCCAGCCTCCCGAGGCGATCGCGCCGTCCTCACCCTGGCCCCCGACAGAAATTCTCAGCACCTGTCCCGGAGTCACAGGCATCGTCGAGTGGACATACCCGCCCAGACCTCCGTAGCAGCCGTTGTCGAGCTGGTCGGAGCGGTCACCTCCGGCGCCGCCGTACAGGTCGAGCGTGACCTCGGCAACGCCGCTCGGAACGACGAACGTTTGGACCGAGCCGGTGTACGGGAAGGTCTGCGTTCCGGAAGATCCCGCGACGCTGGCGATGAAGAAGTCCACGGACTTGACGGTCTCGGTATTGCTCGCGTTGTCGCGCGAGTACCAGTAGAGCGTGTGGGTGGCGATTCCGCTCGAAGGGGCCGCCACGCCTACTGACGTGCCGCTCGTCCAAGTCCCCGATGTCGAGTCAAGCTGCCATGACGTCTCGGCCACGCCGGAACCATCGTCAGTCGGCGCCAGCGTGAAGGTCTGCGCGCCTGGATACGTGGTTCCCGACGCCACGTCGGACGTCGTGACCGGCGCCACGGTATCGATTCGGAACTGGCTTGAGACCTGCGGCGCCTCGGCGTTGTCGGAGTTGTCGACAGAGTAGTAGCTGAAGGTGTGCAGTCCGTCGCCGATGACCGAGAATGAGGTGCCCGGTGTGAACGCACCCGAGTCGATTCTGTAGTACGTCGCCTTGACACCGGTGCCACCAGTGTTGTCTGTCGCCGAGAGAGTCACCGCGCGGTCGGAGTTGTACGCCGCACCGGGGAGGGGATTGAAACTCGAGGTCGTTGTCGGCGGAGTCGTATCGGGAACTGGAACAGCGGCGATCCTGAAAGATGCGGACTTGACGCCCTCGGTGTTAGTCGCGATATCCCGCGAGTACCAGTACAAGGTGTGAGATGCCGTGCCCGAGGCGGGAGCGGCGATACTCACGAACGTTCCGGTGGTCCAAGGGCCTGAGGTCGAGTCCAGCTGCCATGCGGTCGACGCGACGCCCGAACCATTCGTGTCAGTCGGCGTCAGCGTGAAACTCTGGTCGCCAGTGTAGGTCGTGCCAGAGACGATGTTGCAGGTCGTCACAGGCGGCACCGTGTCGATGCGGAACTGGTTGGATGCGTGCACCGTCTCGGTGTTGTTGGAGTTGTCGACGGAGTAGTAGCTGAACTCGTGCATTCCATCCCCGGAGACAGTGAAGCTGTTCCCCGCGATGAACGGGCCAGCGTCGACGTTGAAGTACGTTGAACTGACGCCCGATCCGCCAAAGTCGTCGACCGCGTTCAATGTCACGTCACGAGCGGTGTTGTAGACGGCGTTCACATCCGGGCTAAAGCTGGAGGTGGTCGTTGGCGGCGTCGTGTCGGACACCCCCGCCTGCGGGAGCGCCCACGACAGGGCAATCGAGCCGTTCCCGGAGCGGACCCCGGGGGTGACGGTGCCCACGCCAAGTGCGATGTAGCTCGTGCCGCCGTCGGCGCCGGCCAGATCGCCCTCAGGAGAGCCCGCGCCACCGTTCCAGCCGCCGCCGCCGCCGCACGAGTCACTGCCACCGGGCTGGTTGCCGCATGGCACGGCTATCCAACCCTGCGAACCGCCGTCCCCACCATTGCAATACGGGTCGTACTCCGAGCCACCGTCGCCCGCACCGCCGCCGGCACCGGCCTCAACGAGAATCGCCGAGTCGGTCCCGATGGATGTCGAGCCCCCGCCAGCTGCTCCGTGACCTCCGTAGCCGTCACCACCGTTCGGCCAGCCTCCGGACGAGTCCGACCCTTCGCCGTCGCCGCCCTTCCCGCCCACGCGCAGCGTCAGCACCTGGCCAGGCGTCACAGGAAGGACCGCCTCGACGGAGCCGCCCAATCCGCCAGCCCCGTCGTACTGGACAACGTTGCCACCAGAGGCGCCGTACATCTCAACGCTCAGCTGCGTAACGCCCGCAGGCACCACGAACGTCTGCACGGCGCCCGTGTAGCTGAACCTCTGCGTCCCAGTCGTTGAAACGGCGACGCTGAACGCAACCGACTGGACGGCCTCGGAGTTGTCTGCGTTGTCGCGCGAGTAGAAGTACAGCGTATGCGATGCGGTTCCCGAAGACGGTTCGGGCACAGGGACCGACGTTGAATGCGTCCAAGCGCCGCTGGTCGAATCGAGTTGCCAAGAAGTCTCGGCCACTCCGGAGCCGGCATCAGTTGGCGTGAGCGCGAAGGTCTGGGCACCTGAGTATGTTGTGCCCGACGTGACGTCGGATGTGGTGACCGGGGCCGTCGTGTCGATGCGGAACTGGTTTGATGTATGGGTCGTCTCGGAGTTGTCCGAGTTGTCGGTCGAGTAGTAGCTGAACGTGTGCAGGCCGTCACCTGAGACCGTGAAGCTTGTGCCACTCGCCCACGCTCCACCGTCAACACGGAAGTGCGTCGACTTGACCCCGGTGCCGCCGGGATCGTCGACTGCGGCAAGCGTCACCGCAGGGTCGGAGTTGTAGACCGAGCCGGCGGCCGGGTTGAAGCTTGCGGTTGTCGTGGGCGGTGTCGTATCGCCCGCCACAACCGCCGCAACGTTGAACGACACCGAGTGCGTTGCCTCGACGTTGCCCGCGTTGTCTTGGGAGTGCCAGTACAGCGTGTGGGTTTCGGTCCCGGACGAAGGCGCCGTGACGTGAACCGTGGTTCCACTGGTCCAAGAACCGGTCGTCGAATCGAGCTGCCACGAAGTGTCGGCTACTCCTGATCCCGCGTCCGTTGCGTTTAGCGTGAACGTCTGCGAGCCCGCATATGTAGTGCCGGACGCGATGATCGAGGTCGTGACGGGGGCCACGGTGTCGATTCGGAACGGATTCGAAGTGTGGGCCGACTCGGTGTTGTTGGAGTTGTCGACGGAGTAGTAGCTGAACGTGTGCATCCCGTCGCCCGAAACCATGAAGCTCACGCCTGTGAGCCACGGACCGCCATCGATCTCGTAGTAGGTCGTCTTGACGCCCGAGCCCCCGGTGTTGTCGGCGGCGGTCAAGGTTACCGGGCGATCAGAGTTATAGACCGCTCCCGCCAACGGGTTGAAGCTCGAGGTCGTGCTGGGCGGCGTCGTGTCCGGGCCACCCGGTGCCGACACCGTGAAAGTGACCGACTTCGGCGTCTCGAAGTTGTAGACCTTGTCGCGGGAGTAGTAGGTGATCGTATGCGTGGCCGACCCTGAACTTGGCGCAGCTATGGAGACCGGCCCACCGGAACCGAATGAGTCATGCGAGGTCCCTCCGTCAATCTTGTACGAGTAGGCATCGGCGCCCGATCCGCCCGCGTTGTCCGTGGCGATCAGACTGAAGGTCTGACTGCCCACGTACGCGTGACCTTCAACCGCACTGCAGGTGGTGGTCGGCGGGGTCGCATCGACCGTCGTTGTGAAGTTGACGACCTTCGTGGTCTCGATGTTTCCCGAGAAGTCATCTGCCCAGTAGGCCAGCATGTGGGGCGATGTCCCGCTAGGCACTGTCAGCTGCACAACCCATCTACTGCCGTCCAACCAAGGGCTCTGAACGACCGGTTGCCCGCCGTCGAGCACGTACGTAATCGATCGCACGCCGTACGTGCCGTTGTCAGTCGAGGTGAGCGCGAGCGTGACACCGGTCCAGTCCGTCCCGAGATTGCCGTCAGGAAGCGAGTAGACGTAGTGCCAGGTGAACGGATAGACACCCTCCCAGTAGTTGGCCTGAATGGCCGAAGAGCTGACAGGTGCCACCGAGTCTGCGGACACCGTGAACATCCTGGAGCTGAGCGGCTCGCTGTTGCCCGCTCCGTCAACGGACCAGAACTCAAGCACGTGGCTCGCTGTTCCGGTTGAAGGCGCCGGGATGTTGACGACACCCCCCTCGGCCTGGGGCCCGCCATCCAGAATGTAGTAGGTGTGCGCCACGCCAGAACCGCCGAGCGGCAGGTCAAGCGCAGTCAGGTGAACCGTCGCGGCCCCAACGTACGAGACCAGCACGTCGGTAGCGGTCGTCGGTGGCGTCGTGTCCACGACCCCTGCGAAGGTGTGGCATGCGCCGCAGTTCTCGATTGTGACGTCTCCGGCTTGTGTGGTGGCGCCGAGCCCGTGGCAGTCGCATTTCCCTGCATCGTGAACCGCTTGATGACTTACCGTCGCATGGGGATTCGAGTGACACGCGGTGCACTTCGTGTCTCCCGCGCCGATTGCCGAGATTACCGCGCCATCGCTGCTCGAGTGACACGTCGCGCAGTCGTTGTCGTGGATGCCCAGCAGCGCCGTTCCGTGGCACTGGGAGCAGTCCACGGTGATAACGTACGGCCCGTCCCCGTCCCAGTGGTCCGCGTCGTCGAGCCCCAGATCGATCACGCCGGAGCCGGACGCTGACACGTGCGCCTGTGGATCGAACCCGCCCATGCGGGCAGGGTCGTGCACGTTTTGCCCACCGGGGGCATAACTGTTGCCGTGACAGCTCTCGCATGAGGTGGTGTCAGCCTGATCGTGCACCGACAACTCAGGCAGTTTCAGCGCACCTCCCGAACGGGGGATGCCCTCAATCTTCGACGAGCCGACGGCGGTGTATGAATGGGACCCGCTGTCCCACCCAGTCTCGTTGTCGGCGGTCGAGTGGCATGTGAAGCAGAAGTGCCGAACACCTGCAGCACTCGACGTCTCAAGACTGCCGCCACGCTCGTCGGAGAGCATCGACTGGTTGCTGCGCTCGGAGCCATGCGGGTTATGGCAGTCATAGCACGGGAGCGGAGCGCCCACCGGGAGCGTGCCGCCAGAGGTCAGAATTCGGTGACCCGCGGAGTCGCTAGAAGTCGTGGCGAAACTCTCTATGTCGGTGGCGGCTGACGTGAATCCCGCCGGTACCGCGCTGCCATGGCAGGTGAAGCACAGGGCCGCGTACGTTCCATCGGCCTGATCGGAGGCGAGCGTCGATGGCGTGGACGGCCTGAACGTCGTCTTCAGGCCGTCGTATTTGTTGGCCCCTTTGTGCGCTGCGTGGCAGTAGCGGCAGTCCCCCTGCGAGCGCGTCACGCTCGCGCCAGTTTCGACGGTCTGCGTGCTCTCGGGAATGAGGCGATGTGCATTGGATCCGTTGCCGTAGGTGTCCGGACCGGGCCATGTACCGCTCGTCGGGTAACCTGACGCGTCATGGGATGGATCGGACGTCGTCGGGTAGTCCGAGCCATACCAGGAGTTCTGGCTGTCGTGACATGCCTCGCACCAAGCCGGCCCATCGGAAGCCACAGATTTGCCGTTGACTGTCCGGGCCGAGAGCATCGGTTTCGCTGACGCGGACAGATGCGCGCCGTGGCAGCTCGAGCAGTCCTGCACGAGGGAGCCCGATTTCGGCTTGTCGACGTCGTGCCCACTCGAGAGCGCAAAAGAGTCCGTTGACCCCGTGATGACGTTGGCCGCCAATGGGACGCGTCCGTCGTGGCAGGGATAACAGACTGCGGTGGGCTCAGGGCTCGACGTTGCGAGCTCCTGTCGAGACAGCAAGGTCGACGAGCCAGTGTGAGCGGAGTGGCAAAGAGTACACGTCGTCGATGTTGTGGTCGCGGAGACGTGAGGAGAAGCGGCCCACGCGGCGCGAACGGGGCCGGCCTGTGCGAAGTCCGACTCCTCGCCAGCACTGTTGAACGCCGTTACGCGGAAGTAGTACGTGAACCCGCCAAGACCGTCCTGAAAGTCGAACTCCTCGTTCGTGGTGTCCTCGGACCAGGCATACGGCCCATCAGCCTGCTGACTCACATACACGCGGTAGCGAGCTGGAGTCGAATCGGGCGCGCGATCCCATGTGATCCGTGCAATCACCGGCTGCTGGCCGGCGGATGCGACAAGGTCGATCGGGGTGTCGGGAGACAAGGCGGCAACGACATTCGGCAGCACGAGAATAAGGCATAGGGCAACACCTAACCCGGCGATTACCCATACTCTTCGCCCTAGTCCATGCTCTTTCCGCAGACCCAAACCCTCACTCTCTCTCCGCGAGGCAATGCGTCGTGTGCCGTCGACACAATCGCGAGGCATGACGGAACGCCAACGCAAAGGAAAATCTTAGCACGTCAGAAGCCTAATTGCCCAATTCTGAGAGTGCCGGAACGGCTATTTCGGCCGACGCTGCGCGGTCCCGATTTCCTGCCACCTGAAAGCCGAACACCGCCCGAATCAGGCGCGAGGAAAGAACGGGTTGACTCGGCGCTCCCGGCCTATCGTCGTGTCCGGGCCGTGGCCGGGATGCACGATCGTCTCGGCGGGCAAGGAGACGAGCTTCGTGGCGATTGAATGCGACAGCGCCCGAGCGTCGCCGCCGGGGAAGTCCGTGCGTCCCACGCTGCCCGCGAAAAGAGTGTCGCCAGCGAACAACTGGGCAGGGTCGCCCGAGGAGTCCTCGGCAAGCAGGCAGATGCCACCGGGAGTGTGGCCAGGAGTATGGAGCACGGTCAATCGTAGGTTCCCTGCCACGAGCACGTCACCAGCGCCGAGAAGCCGATCCGGCGGTGGCGCGGTTGTGGTGAAACCGAACATCGCGCCGCCTGTGCCGATCGCGTCGGACAGGCCGGCCGCATCGTCTTGGTGCACCCAGAGCGGTGCCCCAGTTCGCGCGATGAGCTCTCGCACGGCTCCGATGTGGTCGAAGTGCTTGTGTGTGAGCACGACCGCCATCACCTTGCGCTCCCCGACCGCGAAGAGGATGGCGTCAGCGTCGTCCGCCGGGTCGACGACCACGGCCGGGCCGCCGCAGTCGTCTGCGGCCACCCAACAGTTCGTGTCGAGGGCGCCGAGAACGAGGCGTCGAACGAACACTAGTGGTCGCCCTTCTTCTTCTGTGTTGCCTCGCCAGGCATCATGCGCCGAGCTTCGAACACGCCTTCGACGCGGCGCATCTCGGCCAGAATCTTGTCGAGGCGCGACAGGTCGCCCAACTCGAAGAGGAAGCGCATGTCGACGATTCCGTCGCGATGCGTGGTCGTGGATGAGGCTAGGATGTTGACGCCCTGCTCGGCCAGGGCCGATGTGACGTCTTGCAGGAGGCGCAGGCGATCCATCGCCTCGACGAAGATCTCGATCTGGAACGAGGCCGCCTGCCCGAGGTCCCACTCGACGTCGATGATTCGCTCGGGCGAGGTGAGCAGATCACGCGCGTTCGGGCAGTCCTTGCGGTGGACTGAGACCCCGCGACCCCGAGTCACGAATCCGATGATGTCGTCGCCAGGGACCGGGTGACAGCAGCTTGCAAGGCGAATGAGGGCGTCATCGAGTCCGGTCACCTTTACGCCGCCGGTCGCGTGCCGACGCTTGCTGCGCGGCGGCATCATCGGCTTGTCGCGCGTGAACTCCTCATGCTGAGGTTCAGGCTTAGCTATCTCGCCTTCCTTGGCCATCAGCTTGAGCAGCTTCGTGCCCACCATCTTGGCCGACGCCTTGCCGGCGCCGATGGCGGCGAGGATGTCGTCCGGGTGCGTGTAGTTCATCTCGTGCGACACCGACGCGATGGCCTTCTCGGCGGTCTTGGAGCCGATACCCAGACCATGCTTGCGCATGACTTTGGCGAGCTCGTCTCGGCCGTGAATCAGGTCGTCTTCGCGGGTGACCTTGCTGAAGTAGTTACGGATCTTGCTCTTCGCCGAGGACGTGCGCACGAGGTTGAGCCAGTCGCGCGACGGGCTGGCGTTCTTGTTGGTGAGGACCTCGACGCGATCCCCCATCTGCAGCTCGTAGGCAAGCGAGACGATGGAGCCGTTGACCTTGGCACCGACGCAGTGGTTGCCCACCTCGGTGTGAATCGCGTAGGCGAAGTCGATCGGCGTCGAGCCACGTTTGAGGCTGATGACGTCACCCTTGGGCGAGAAGACGAAGACCTCCTCCTCGAAGAGGTCGATCTTGAGGGCCTCCATGAATTCGCGCGGATCCTTGAGCTCGGTCTGCCACTCCAGCATCTGGCGCAGCCAAGCCAACCGCTCATCGAAGCTGTCCTCACCGCGCGTGCCTTCTTTGTAGCGCCAGTGCGCCGCGACGCCGTACTCGGCGGTGCGATGCATCTCCTCGCTGCGAATCTGAATCTCGAGCGGGGCTCCGGTTGGCCCGATGACGATCGTGTGAAGCGACTGGTACATGTTGAACTTGGGCATCGCCACGTAGTCCTTGAAGCGGCCGGGAACCGGCTTCCAGATCGAGTGAACGGTGCCGAGTGCCCCGTAGACGTCCTTGACGGAGTCCACGATCACGCGCAGGGCGATGAGGTCGTAGATCTCGTTGAAGTCTTTGCCCTTGCCCACCATCTTCTGATACACGCTGTAGAGGTGCTTCGGGCGGCCCGAGATGCGCGCCTTGATGCCGACCGCGACGAGTTCCTCAGTCAGCTTGTCGATGACCTGGCGGGTGTAGGCCTCTCGAGCCTCTCGGCTCTCGGCGACCATGCGCGACACCTGATGAAACTTGTGTGGCTCGAGGTAGTAAAACGCCAAGTCCTCGAGTTCCCACTTGATGCTCGAGATACCCAGACGATGCGCGAGCGGCGCGTATATCTCCATCGTCTCGCGTGCCTTGTCCAGCCGGCGGTCCTCGGGCAGTGCCGCAAGGGTGCGCATGTTGTGCAGCCGGTCCGCAAGCTTGATGAGGATGACGCGGATGTCCTTGGCCATCGCGATGAGCATCTTGCGCAGGTTGTTGGATTGCGCCTCGGAGAGCGACTCGAACTCGATCTTGCCAAGCTTGGTGACGCCATCCACGAGCTCAGCGACCTCGTCGCCGAACCTCTCGCGGACCTCGTCGAGCGTTACCTCAGAGTCCTCGACGGTGTCGTGGAGAAGCGCGGCCTTGAGGGTAGGCGTATCCATGTGCAGCTCGGCGAGGATAAGCGCGACTTCGATCGGGTGGTTGACGAACGCTTCCCCGCTCTTGCGCATCTGGCCTTCGTGCGCCTTGACAGCAAAGTCGAAGGCGTCGTCGAGTCCGGTCAGGTCCGCGTCGGGATTGTACGCTCTGACCTGGGCTTCAATCTGTTCAAGGGTCGCGGACAAGAGGCACCTTTCGTGTGCAGGGAGTCTCCCGCCCAAGCGGGACCCAAGCAGGCATGAGGTGCGAATCTCGTGCCTGCGCTAGCGTGACACCACCGTGTACGTCACGGTCGTAGTATACGTCCCCGGGTCGAATGCCCAAGGCGCATTCAGCACGTAGCCGAACTGATAGTCGTGCTCCCACACGTACTTCGACCCTGTCGCCGTGTCGAGCTTGTACGGAGTGCTCACGAACGGCTGCAGGCCGACACTGACCCAACCGCTGGTCGAGTACGACAAAGCACTCACCGGCATTGTGGGCGTCACCGAACTCGTGGCCGAGTTGGAGAAGTCGACCGCCGAGCACCAGAAGTCGTACGTGAGCGCGCCGACCCCGCCCACCTTCACGGTGGTCGCACTGGCCAGAGTCGAGGGCGCGCCTGGGCTGACGGCACCCATGTCGACGGTGTCGGTCGACATCGACATCCAGATCTCAGCCGACGGCATCGTCGCGTTGGCGACGTTGCTGTTGGCCGAGCGCATGCCTGCCGCATTCACTGCCACCACGTAATAGGGGTAGGTGAACCCCGCCGAAAGCCCCGTATCCGTGTAGGTGGTCGCACTCGTGGTCGCGACGATGGAGCCGTTGCGGTAGATCGCGTAGTACGCGACCCCCGAGACGTTGTCGGTGGAACCCGTCCACGTGACCTCGGCGCTGGTCGTCCCTA
The DNA here is from genome assembly GCA_031292615.1 of Coriobacteriia bacterium. Lineage (NCBI taxonomy): Bacteria > Bacillati > Actinomycetota > Coriobacteriia > Coriobacteriia bacterium. The sequence continues at coordinate 17,130 of JARLGT010000096.1, forward strand.
CCGCGCTCGCGGTGACCGACGTCGGTGTCGACGGGGCGGTGGTGTCGATGCGAATCGTCGCCGTGTTGGTCGCCTCTACGTTGCCAGCTGAGTCCGCCGACCAGAAAAGTAGCGTGTGCGTCCCATCGCCCGAGACCGAGACGGCCACCGAGTAGGTCGCCACCGCACTCGCGTCGAGCTTGTAGCGTGTGTAGGCGACGGGCCCCGACGGGTCGGAAGCGGTGAGCACCACCGAGACCGTGGCGCTGGCCCAGCTCGATGGAGCGTTGCTCGTAGTGGTCGGCTTGACGGTGTCGATACGTATCGGCCCGAAACTCACGGCGGTCGCCGACCAGTTCCCAGCCTTGTCCACGGTACGCAAATTGAAGTACCAAGAACCGTCGGACAGCGTAGTGGACGTGGTGTTGGTCGATGACGAGGCGTCGAGAGTCGTGTCGGGCATCGCTGTCGCGTTCTGGCTCCACGAGACCGAGTATCCATTCAGCCCGCTGCAAACGTCGGTAGCCGTCGTCCAGTTCATCGTAATGGCCGACGTCTTGGACCACACCCCTGCGGTGTGCGTAGGGCACGTCAGCGTCGAGAGAGTGGGTGGCGTCGTGTCCGTGACAGTGACGGACTGAGTTGCTGTAGTCACAGCGGCACGGTTGTCGGTGGCCGTCCACAGGATGTTGGTGATCCCAAGCGGCAATGTTGCAGGCAAGGATGGCGTGCAGACGAAGCTCGCAATCGAGCCGTCCGTGTCGGTAGCACTGGCGTCGCCGGACGCCGTCGCATTGTAGCTCGCGTAGCCGTTGGCCACGTTACCCTCGAGCACTCGGTTGATCAGCCCGATGGTGGGAGCCGCATTAGGCGCTGTGGCCCCCCGCACCTGCCAGACGTAGCGACCGAGCTGCCCGCCGGAGTTGAGCGAGTTCTTGATCAGCGAGGTGCTCGCGGGACCGCTGTCCAGCAGCCCACCGGTGGTCGAGCCAGAGCCTGGCAGCTCGTAGCTCGTCGTCGCGTTGACCGCCCAGCCTGCGCGGGCGTGAGTGGTGGATGCCGTGCCCATGTCCCAAACGACTTTGTCGTAGTTGTACATGAAGTCGAAGTTCCCGGCGCCTGTGTCCGATCGGTCGACGATGATCAGTTGGAACGTGTCGGTCGTGTCCGAGGACTGAGTCGCACCGTTGTAGCGCATGACGTTGGACCACGTGACCAGGAACGCTTTGTGACCGTTGACCGCGGGCACGCTGCCCGATGTGATGTTGCTGTAGTACATCTGGTTGGGCGCGCCGACGTAGCGCGTGTCGACGTCGGCCCAGTATGGAGCCATGATGCCCTGGCCGACAGCGCTGAGCGCGCCCGGCGTGTAGGAAGTGAAGCCGCTCCCGAACGTCACGCTACCGTTCATGTTCAGGTAGAGCTGAGAGTAGTTGGTGCCCATCCAGTTCATGGCGAATGGGAGGTTCACCACCAAGTTTGCCGTGTCGTCTCCGCGGGCGACGGCGTTCGTGTTCCACCCAGTGGGATACATGACAGCGTTGGGCCCCACCGCGAGCGCCGGTCTGGGCAGCACGCACATCAGGAATGCGAAGAAGCCCACGAGCAGAATCGCTCGTAGGCCCGGCGAACGAGTCGCGACGAAGCGCTCGCTCACTCCCTTCCTCCGTGTCCGTCCATCGGCTTCCATCTGCGTCCCCGTCCGGCGCTTCAACTTTGCGCCACACACGCGCGCTGCAAAGCGCCGGAATCCGGCGGATAACGCTGTCTCGGTAAGAATCGGTTGACGCAGGTCAATCCTGAAGGGGTGGGGTGTCAAATAGCCCCCCACCTTCACTCCTCAGGAAGGATCGGTCGGTTGAATCGAGCGAGCAGGTCCTCGGGCTCGGCAGAAAGCGCCCAAGCCTTGAATCCCCGGAACTCCTCAATCTCTTCCATGCCCTCAGCGTATCGGAGGCTGGCCTCTAGGTCGACCTTGTTCTGGCCCGCGACGAACGTGAGTTTGCGGTACGCGCCGTGGCCCTCGCCGGTAACGAAGCCCAGATCCCGGAAAATCCCCAGTGCCGAGGAGACTCCGCGCTCGTCGAGAGCGAAGCCCCGCCGCAGCTTGCGGCAGCGATCAGCCAGCTCGGAGTTGGTGATCTCGAAGCCGGGTCCCTGCGCAGCGGCGAGCTCGCGCAGCACGATGTAGAGCGCGGCCATGTCATCGCGCTCGGGTGCGAGCGAGGAGAGGATCGTCTCGTTGATGCGCGCGTCGCGACCGCCAAAGAGCAGGTGGATGCGCGCAAGCGCTCCATCTCGGCCGGCTCGGCCAGACATCTGGTTGAACTCGACGCTGTTGAAAGGCAGATGGTAGAGAACGACGTTGCGAATGTCGGGGATGTTGACGCCCTCGCCAAACGCGCTGGTCGCGATCACGACGGACAGCTCGCTTGTCCGAAACGCTCTCTCCACGGCGTGCCGCATCGCCCTCGACAGCCCACCGTTGTAAAACGCCGTGCGCATCGCAATGGCCGGCACTCTCTTGCGCAGCATGCGCGCGAGTTTGACGGACTGCTCCCGCGAGTTGACGTAGACGACGGTCTTGTGGCCCTTGGCTACCAGCGACGCGATATACCCGTCTTTGTCGCCGGCGTCGCGGCGGTCCTCGACCGCGAGGTTGTCGCGCACCGTCGGGTCGAGCACCGTGGCCGAGATCCCCAGCGTCGAGCGGATGCTCGCGGCCGTCGCATCGTCGGCCGTGGCCGTCACAGCGAGCACGGTCGGCCCGCCGAGCACCTCGATCGCTTCGCCGAGACGAGCGTAGGCGGGCCGGTGACCCGCACGCGACATCCCGACATGGTGCGCCTCGTCGACGACGACGAACCCGACGTTGCCACCGTCGGCGAACCGCTGCGAATACAGGTGGAAGAACTCTGGCGTCGTGAGCACGACGTCCAGACCACCCGACGACAGCGCCGAGAACGCTTCGTCTCGCTCGGCAAGCGAGGACTCGCCCGTCACGGTGCGCACGGTCAGCCCCACCTCGGCAAACGCTTCGTCGAGGTGGAACGCCTGATCGGCGACGAGAGCGCGCAGCGGGTAGACGAAGACGCTCGCCTTGCCCTGCCGAAGCGCCGTGCGCGCCGCATGCAGGTGAAAGATCAGTGACTTGCCGCGCCCGGTGGCCATGACGGTGAGCGTCGAAGTGCCCTGCGCGAGGTGCGCGAGCGATCGCGCCTGCGCCTCGTGCAAGGGACGCTCGCCGATGAAGCAGCGCGTGAGCTCGGCGTCCAACGTTGTCGGGTCCATCGCCGTCAGCTCGGCTCGGCGGGTAGCGCGGGTAGCGAGTCGCTCATCGGCGGTCTCTGCAGCGTCTCGGCGGGTGAGCAGCACGTTGACGCCCAGCGAGCGATCGCCCTCTCCACCGGTGACGTCTGTGACCTCGACGTCGTACTCAACGCCAGCATCGACGGTGGGCGCAAGTGCGGCGGCAAGGCGGCGGTTCAGAAAGCCCACCTGATCGCCCTGCGGGTCGAACATGGCGATCGCGTTGGCGTCGTACGGGTTGTCCGGCTGGCGCACGAGACGCAGCGGGGTTCCCGCAGACACCCGTTCGAGCACGCCCTGGCGCCCTTCGAAGGTCACGCCGGCGAGCTTGGTGTGAAACGATGGCGCATCGCTGATCCCGGAGTACTCCTCGCGCGCAAGAATCTCATCGGCGTGTGCGAAAAGGTCCTCGACCAGCGCGTAGGCCGGAGAGTCGGCGGACGGCTCGTGAATGAAGACGTCCTGAACGCGCATCTGGACGCGCCTGCGTCCCCGCCACTCGTCGATTGAGACCTCGAAGGCGAGGTCGACTGCTGTCTCGTGCCCGATGAGCACGTCGATCTGCGGGCAGCGAAACGCGATGGCTGGAACGCTGACCGCGCCGTCGTATGCCGCGAACTTCATGTGATTGCCGAGTTTGCCGACGCGCGCCCTGCCGTTCATGAAGACGCCGTTTGCGGCCAGGCGCGGCGTACGGTTGCCGTGACCGAACGGCTCGAGCTGCGAGAGCTCCACGCCAAGTTCGACGCTTATCTTCTCCAGCGTCACCTCCGCATCGACCTGACGCTCGACGACGAACTGCTCGGCAGGCAGCGTGTCGAGATAGCCGAGCAGGCACTCGCGGAAGCGATCCACGTCCTCGGCGGGAAGCGCGCATCCCACAGCGGCGGCATGGCCGCCGAAACGCGTCAGCACGCCGGAGCACGCATCGAGCGCTCGGAACAGGTCGACGCGACCGACCGATCGGCCGCTCCCGCGCGCCACGCCGTCTTCGATTGCGAAGAGCAGCGTGGGGACGCCGAAGCGGCTGGTCAGGCGAGACGCAACGATTCCTTTGACGCCCTCGTGCCACCCCTCGCCCGCCAGTACGAGCGCACGCTCGCCCTTGTAGACGCGCTCGGCCATCGCAATGGCTGCGTCAGCCAAGTCCGCCTCGGCGGCCTGGCGCGTACGGTTGAGTTCGTCGAGCGCGAGCGACAGCGACTCGGCGCGCGACGCGTCATCGGTCAGCAGCAAGTCCAGCGCGATCTGGGGATCGGCCATTCGACCAGCCGCGTTCAGCCGCGGCGCGAGCGCGAAGGCGACCGACTCGGCGCGCATGGCGTCGGGTTCGACGCCGCCCACGGCCGCGAGCGACGCGATTGCGACGCGCGGTGCGGTGCGCATGCGCGCGACGCCGTGGGTGACCAGCGCGCGGTTCTCGGCGGTAAGGGGCACGATATCGGCAACGGTCCCCAGCGTGGCAAGGTCGGTTAGCTCGCGCCACACGTCGGGGAAGCCGAGCCGGGAGCCGAGCGCCTGCACCAGCTTGAGCGCCACTCCAGCGCCTGCGAGGTCGCCCGATGCGCAACTCTCCGGGTCGAGCTTGGGGTCGGCGACCGGGATGCCGACCGGCAGCCCCTCGCCGGGCTCGTGATGGTCGGTCACGGCCAGCGCGACGCCCTTCTCGGCGAGCAGAAGGGCCTCGGGGCCGGCTGAGATGCCGCAGTCGACGGTGACGATGAGATCGGGCCGCATCGGCATGATGCGCTCGATAGCGGCCGCAGACAGCCCGTAGCCTTCGTTGAAGCGATGGGGCACCACTGCTGAGACGTGTGCGCCCATCGCCGCAAGCCCCCGCGCGGCCACGGCCGCCGAGGAGATGCCGTCCAGGTCGAAATCGCCGAACACGACGACGTGTTTGCCCGCGCGAATAGCCTGCGCCACGGTGTCGGCGACAGCGTCCATGCCGGGAATCAGCGACGGGTCGAGCCAGTCGCGATCCAAGTCGGGCGCAAGAAAGCGCGCGGCGTGCTCCGGCGTCGTGACGCCGCGGCCAACCAGCACGCGCGACGTGATCGCCGAGAGGCCCGTTGCGGCGCTCATGGCTTTGACGAGCGCCGGGTCGGCAGGCACGAGCGACCATGTCGCGTGTGGAGTGGGCAGCGTCATAGCGCCTTGGTAGCGGACAGGGCCGACACGTTGGTGTCGGCCCTGCCGAGGATGCTTGTCACGAGTGTGTTCGCGTCTCTTAAGAGGCGTTCGCGTACTTCTTGGCGAGCGCAGCGAACTTAGGCTCGCGCTCCTTCCACATGGCGAACAGCGGGGCCGCGACACCGATCGAAGAGTACGCACCCGACGTCAGACCGATCGTCAGCGCCAGAGCGTAGTCCTTCAGGGTGGAACCTCCGAAGAGCAACAGGACGACGACCGGGATGAGCGAGGTCAACGTCGTGTTGATCGAACGAACGAGCACCTCGTTGATGGACGTGTTGGCCATGCTCATGTACGAAGTCTTGACCAGGCCCTGCGAGTTCTCCTTGATGCGGTGGAACACCACGATGGTGTCGTAGAGCGAGTAACCAAGGATGGCCAGCAGCGCAGCGACGACGTTGGGCGTGACCTCCCAGCCGATCAACGCATACAGCCCCAACGTGATCACGATGTCGTGCACCAGTGCGATGACCGCGGTGACGGACATCTTGTACTCGAATCGCAGCGAGACGTAGAGAAGGATCGCGAGGATTGAGACGCCCAGAGCCAGCAGCGCGCTCGAGGTGACGTTGGCGCCCCAGTTCGGGCCGATCGTCGTGACCGTCTTTTCACTCGCCGAGAGACCAACTGCCTTGATGGCCTTGTCGGCCGCCGTGCTTGCCGCCGCGGCGCTTGTCTCGCTGCTTCGAATGATGAAGCCAGGCTTGGCGTTGACGCCGGCCTGACTACCCTGGACGACCACGTTAGGCAGTCCGGCAGCCTTGAAGGCGTCGGTCATCTGAGTCTGCGTGACGCTTCCGGAGTCGGCGATAGTGACGACCGTACCGCCCTTGAACTCCACGCCGAACTGAAGGTGGCGGATGCCGAGCGAGGCGATCGCTACGACCAGCAGCACGATCGAGATTCCGAACATGATGTTGCGGTTACCCATGAAGTCGATGTTGAACTTACGCATTTGCGGCACCGCCCTTCTTGGCAGTGACGCCTCGTGCGGCAACAGCCTGCTTCGGAATACCCCAGAAGGCCGTGGCCTTGGGGATGACGGTCTCGCCGAGGAGCATGATCAAGGGGCGGCTGTACAGCAGCATCATGATCAGGTCGCAAACGATACCCAGCATGAGTGTCAGCGCGAAGCCCTTGACGGGGCCGATCGCGAAGACGAACAGCGCGAGCGCCGAGACGAAGGTGACGATGTCGGCGTCGGCCGACGTGATGATGGCGTGCTTGGTGCCCGACGCTGCCGCCGAGCGAACCGTCTTGCCCATCCCGATTTCTTCTCGGAAGCGTTCGTTGATGAGAATCGACGAGTCGGCTGCCAGACCGATGGTCAGTACCATACCTGCGATGCCTGGCAACGAGAGCGCGAACACGCCGAACGCCGAGAGCAGGGCCAACAGACCCAGGAACAACGAGGCGAAGACGCCGAGGCCGACGACGGACAGGACGCCCATGCCTCGGTAGAAGACGATGAGGTAGATAGCGACGATCAGCAGACCGACCAGCGCCGCGTACACGCCTTGGAGGAGCGAGGACTGACCCAGGGTCGGGCCGACCGAACGCACGTCCTGCGCCTCGAGCGTGACCGGCAGCGAGCCGGTCTGGAGCACTGTGGCGAGGTTGTTGGCCTCATCGACCGTAAACGAGCCGCTGATCTCGGTGTTGCCCGAGAGGATGGGCTCCTTGATGGCCGGAGCCGACTGCACGACCCGGTCGAGCACGATGGCGACCTGCTTGCCAACGTTGGCGGTCGTGTACTTGGCCCACAGGTCGGTGGCCTGGTTGTCCATCGTCAACGTGACCGTGATCTGACCGGCGTTGGCGCCAGAGGACTGACCCGCGGACGCGTTGGTGATCATGTCACCCGTCAGCACCGGCTTGTACACGACATCGGCCGGGATGACGGGGCGAGCCGAGCCACCCGGCGAGCCGTTGGTCTGCCACTTGTCGATGGCAGCGATCGTCGCGCTCGGAAGCGACGAGACGTCGACGAACTCGAGCTTGCCCGTCGTATCGATCAGCTTGAGAGCCGCCGTCTGGTCCTTGATTCCAGGAAGCTGCACGAGTAGCGCGTCGCCACCCTGCCGCTGGACGCTCGTCTCCGAGGCGCCCAGTTTGTTGACGCGGTTGTTGATGATCAGTTCGGCCTTGTCCATATCACCGGACGTGATGTCCTGGGCGGTCTGCCCCGGTGAAGGCTTCGCCTGCAGAATGACGGACAGACCTCCTTGGATGTCGAGCCCCTGCGTGATCGTTGGCTTGCCGCCGTTGGGTCGAGCTAGCATCACCCACGAGCCGATCACCAAGATTGCGCAGAGCGCCAACAACAGGTAGTTGCGCTGCTTCGGGTCCATTCTCCTGCCTTCCTTGCCCATCCCTGACGTTTTCTCCTGAATCTACAGGAGTCTGGTTCCATTCATGACGAGGGAGAACCTCGCGTTCAACACAGTAGCGGCTCGGCGGCACAACTGCATCCGCTCGAGGAAGATTTCGAAGTAGTCGATGATCTGGATCTCGCCCGTGTCGATGTCGATCTCGAGCGTGAGCACGCGTGCATCCGAGTCAACACGCAGGAAACTGCGCGTCGCGGCGTGGTTGACTCGGTCGTGGATATCCCAGTTCGTCTCGTCAACTTCGCGCACGCGCGTCGAGTGAACATCCGCTTTGTCGGCGATGACCACGGCGGCTGCAGCCGCAGTTGCCGGATCCGACGCGTCCTCCTCGTGATTGCCCACGGCGTTCATCACGGTGGCGATCTCGGCGAAGTCCATCCCTAGGCGTCCCAGCACGTCGCGAGCGATGAACGCCGAGGAGATCCAGTGGTCGGAGCGCGAAACGCAGTTGCCGATGTCGTGCATGAAGCCGGCAATCGCCGCGACCTCTGCCACTCGCTCGTCGTAGCCCAGACGCCGCAGGATGTTGCCGGCGATGTGGGCGGTGAGGTTGGAATGACGCATCCCGTGCTCGGTGTAGCCGATGGCGCCGAGGTAGTCGTCGCCCATCTGCAGGTACGCAAGCAGCTCGGGGTCGGTTTCGACGACCTCGAGCGTGACGAGCGGCTTGGCTGACGCCTGAGGTGTGAGCGCTGCCTCAGACATCCGCCGGGGTTTCATCGGCGGGGTTGGCGGCTTGTTCGGCGTCGGCTTCTTCGGCGTCTGCCTCTTCGTCGACGTGGTCGGCGAGCATCGGCTCGTCGTCGACGTCTTCATCGTCGGTGTCGTCGGTGTCGTCGGCGTCGGCGAGAATCGAGGCGACAGCGCGCTTGGCGATCTCGAGCTCGCTGCCGTCGGCCACCGAGACGCGGACGCGATCGTCCTCGACCTCAACGACAGTGGCGTAGATGCCGCCGATCGTCATGATGCGCGTACCGGGGACGAGACTTGCGACCGTCTTGGCCTGCTGCTTGGCCTGCTGCTGCTGTGGACGAATCAGCAGGAAGTAGAAGGCGGCAGCCATGACGACGAGGATAAGAATCTGGTTGGTACCCATACGTGGTAGGCCTTTCAATCGCGAGAGCGGCCCGGACCGGGCAGCCAACGACCCATCATACCTGCAGACACGCGCCGATTGAAGCCCGCTTGAGCTGTCTTCCTAAGGAATCGCAAGTATTCCGGGCGCGCGAAGCTCTCTAGTAGTCATCGGCGGCCGGGGACGCCAGCCACGCCGAGAGGAACTCGCTGTAGACGCCGGCCTCGATCGCCTCGCGTGCGCGGGCCGTCAGATCGAGCAGGAAGTGCAGGTTGTGGATGGAGAGTAGGATTGCGCCGAGCATCTCCTTGGTGGTCACAAGGTGACGCAGATACGCCCGCGAGTACTGCGTGCACGTCGAGCAGGTGCACGTCGGATCGAGTGGCCCGAAGTCGCGGGCGTACTGCAGGTTGCGCATGTTCATGCGCCCCGCCGAGGAAAACGCCGTGCCCGTGCGCGCAGTGCGTGTGGGCAACACGCAGTCGAACATGTCGACGCCTAGCGCGATGGCCTGCAGGATCGACGTCGGGTTGCCGACGCCCATCAAGTAGCGGGGCTTGTCGGCGGGCATCGCGGCGGTCACGGGGGCGAGCGACTCGAGCATCAGCTCGTGCGGCTCCCCTACCGAGTAGCCGCCGATGCCATAACCGGGCAGGTCGAGTTCGGCGAGGCGCTCGACGCTCTCGAGGCGCAGGTCCTCGAACACGCCGCCCTGCACGATGCCGAAGAGCGCCTGGTCTTGGCGCGTGTGCGCCGCCAGGCATCGAGCGGCCCACTCGGCGCTGCGGCGCACGGCCGTGGCGACGGCGGGCTTCTCGGCAGGATACGGCGGGCATTCGTCGAGCTGCATTACGATGTCGGCGCCGAGGTCTTGCTGGATGCGCATGTTGTCCTCGGGCGTCCAGAAGTGCTTGGAGCCATCGAGGATGGAGCGAAACTCCACGCCGTCGTCGGAGAGCTTGAGCGTGTCGGCGAGGCTGAAGATCTGGAAGCCGCCCGAGTCGGTCAAGATGGCGTGGTTCCAGTTCATGAACGCGTGCAGGCCGCCGGCTTCTCGCACGATGTCGGAGCCGGGGCGCAGAAACAGGTGGTACGTGTTGGCCAGCAGAACCTGCGCTCCGAGGTCGCCGAGCTGCGGGGTCGTGACACCCTTGACGGTGCCTCGCGTGCCAACCGGCATGAAGACGGGTGTCTCGATGGGGCCGTGCGCTGTGTCACAACGACCGCGTCTGGCACCGGTCGAAGCGTCACGTGCAAGGAGTTGGAAGCCGAAGAGAGTCATGCGAGGGATTGTAGCCGATGCGCTCGCGCTAGACTGGTCGCGAACCATCCGTGCACCAACTGCGTCATACCGTGGAGAGATGCCGACAACAACGCCCGACGATACCGCGCTCGTGCTGGCCGTGAAGGCCGGCGACTTGGACGCGTTCGAGACGCTGGTGCGCACGCACACGCCAGCGGTCTTCGCGCATGCCGTGCGGTTCTTTGGCGACTCGAGCGCGGCCGAAGACGTGGTGCAGGAGGTCTGGATCAAGGTGTACCGCTCGCTTGATTCTTTCGATGGCCGCGCGCGCTTCTCGACGTGGCTGTACCGCGTGACACGCAACGCGTGTCTCGACCTCGTGCGAGACGGCAAACGCGTCCCGGTGCCGGTAGAGACGCTCGACGCCCCACCGCAGGGAGACTTCGCCGACACCGTCGCGCTGGCGGCTACGCTCGAGCGCGGAATGCGGTCGCTCGCTACCGAGGACCGCGACGCGCTCTCAGCCGTTTCGGTCTTCGGACTGACCTATGCTGAGGCCTCCGAGACGCTCGGAGTGCCGGTCGGCACCGTCAAGTCGCGCGTGTTCCGCGCGCGTCGCGCGCTCTCGGTCACCCTCGGGCTCGTCTCGGGAGGTGAGTGAGCTTCATGGAGTGCGTAACCGCCCAACAAGTGATCTCGACCGCTCTGGACCGCGAACCGGTCGACTCCTACCAGCTCGAAGAGGCCAAGGAGCACTGCCGCACGTGCCCTGAGTGCGGTCTGTTCGTCCGCGCGCAGCTCGTCGCCCAGCAGGTCGGTCTACCCGAGCCGCCAGCCGATCTCGCCGATCGCGTGATAGCGCGGGTGCGCACCGAGGCTGCCGACGCCGCCGCTGCCGCGCAAGCCGAGGCCGCGCAAGCCGAGGCGGCGAGCGCCGAGTACCTGCGACCTGCACCCGCGCAAGGCGCGCCCGCGCAGCCGCCGGGGACGCTCGCGCCCAAGCCGCGCACCGCACGCAAGCTGCCCCGGATGTGGGTCTCGGCTGCGGCGGCCGCGGCAGTTATCGTCGCACTGCTGGGCACGGGAGCGATCGTCGTATTCGGTATGCGGGAGATGAGCGCCCCGCCCCAAACCGCCAGCCAGATATATCAAGGCGCGCCCCAGGTCGCCGACAGTGGCGCAACCGCGGCGAGTTCTACGCCTCAAGGCGCGGCGAAGGTCACGGGTGCACAGGCGATCACTGTGGGAGGCATGGTCTACAAAGAGGTCGGGGCCTCGAAGCTGGACAGCGGCACCATCTCTGTCGTGGGCTCGACCAACTCCTCGCTCGGCGGTGCGTCCGTCGCGAAGCGCGACGTGTACGCGAAAACCTCCGCGATACAAGACACGTCGGTCTACGTCGCCGACGACACGGGCCAGCTCTTCCAGTTCGCACCGGTCACCCGCAGCTACGCGGGGCTGACGTTCGTGCTGGAATCGTCGGAGCTGACCAGCTTCGACCAGTGGCCAGCGTTGCCCGCCCAGATCACCCCGCCGACGACCGACGATGGCCAGCCCACGTTCGTCTACGACGGCACCGACTCGTCTGGCGTGCGCGTCTACCGGCAGACGAACTCGACCGTCACGCAGGGAATCGCAATCGCTCCGGGCACACCGGCCAAGGATCCGGCAGCCGGCAACCCCAACTGGACGTGGTGGAGCCCGCAGCGATAGAGCCGGGCGTGGGCAGCGGTCCTAGAGAATGAGCATCGCGTCGCCAAACGACAGGAAGCGATAGCCCTCTTGCATCGCAAGCTCGTACGCCTCCATAACGGGCGTGCGACCGGCAAACGCGCTCACGAGCATCAGTAGCGTCGAACGCGGCACGTGGAAGTTGGTCACGAGCGCATCGACCACCTTGAACTCGTAGCCTGGCAGGATATAAAGCGACGTGGCGCCTCGCGTCTCGGCGACCTCGCTGCGATCCGGGTCCCACGCACTCTCGAGCGCGCGGACGCTCGTGGTCCCGATCGCGAACACGCGTCCGCCTCGCTCGCGCGTCTCGTTGACGGCGTCGGCGGTGTAGCGGCCTACCTGGAAGTGCTCAGTGTGGATGTGGTGCGTCTCCGGATCGTCCTCGCTCACGGGTCGGAAGGTGTCGATGCCCACATCGAGTTCGACGCTCTCGATGCGCGCTCCGGCCTCGCGTACGCGGTCGAGCAAGCGCTCGGTGAAGTGCAGCCCCGCGGTGGGAGCTGCGGCCGAGCGTTCGTCGCGCGCGAAGACGGTCTGGTAGAGCTCGGGGTCGTCGATCTGGCGCGCGATGTAGGGCGGCAGCGGCATCTCGCCAAGGCGGTGCACGATGTCGAGAAAGCTACGCTCGCCCGCCCCCAGTCGGAACTGGATCACGCGGCCACCGTCCTCCGTCGTGTCGACCACCAGCCCGGTCATCGCGCCATCGCCAAAGACCACACGCGCGCCAGGCTTCAGGCGCCGACCCGGCTTGACGAGGCATTCCCAAGCGTTCTCGTAGCGCTCCCTCAGCAGCAGCACTTCGACCTCACCGCCGGTCTCGTCTTTGACGCCGTGCAGTCGCGCGGGTAGCACGCGCGTGTCGTTGACGACGACCAGGTCCCCCGACCCTACGTACTCGGGCAGATCGGTGAAGCGGCGATGATCGATCTGACCGCTGGATCGATCGAGCACCAGCAGTCGGCACGAGTCTCTCGGCGTGGCTGGATGCTGGGCGATGAGGCCCGTCGGCAGGTTGTAGTCGAAGTCGTCGGTAAGCACTTTGGGGCGACATCCTTTTTGGGCCGTGGACGGACAGCGCCAGTGTATCGCACGCCACCGAGCCGTTACTCCGGGATTTCACACGGTCGTGCTAACATCGGCCGCCATGGAAACGCATCGATCCGCCGCAGATCTTCACATGCATACGACGGCCTCGGACGGAACCGCGACGCCGACCGAGGTACTCGCATGGATCGCCGAGGAAACCGACCTTTCGGTCATCGCGATCTGCGACCACAACACCAACGAGGGCGCCCTTGAGGCTGCCCAGCACGCCGACGAGTTTGGCGTCGAGGTGATCGTCGGCCAGGAAGTCGAGAGCACCGACGGCCACATCCTGGGCCTGTGGACCCCCGAGCTGATCGCCCCGGGCATGTCGGCCGAGGACACCGTCGCCGAGATCCATCGCCAGGGCGGGCTGGCCATCGCCGCGCACCCCTACGCTCCCAAGTGGTGGGCGCGCCACGGTCTGTGCCGAGGCGAGACCGAGGTCTACGACACCGTGGCCTACGACGGCATCGAAGTCGCCAACTCCACGCCCCTGCTGTTCTTCGCGAACTTCCACGCCCGCCGATACTGGCGGGACAACTCGGCCCGTCTAGCCGCCACCGGCGGCAGCGATGCGCACATCCTCTCGGCGATCGGCACGAGCCGCACGCTCTTCCCTGGCACGACCGCACAAGACCTGAGGGCCGCGCTCGAGGCGCGCACGACGCTGGGCGACGGACCGACGTTCAATCCGCTTCGGGCATTCTCTTACGCACGCAAGGTGCGCGAGATCCAGCGCCGAGACGCCGAGAGCCGAGCGCGCGCGACGCAGCGCGGCTAGTCCTGGCTCGGCGGCTTGCGCGCGGCTTTCTCGGCAGCGCGGGCGTCCTTGCGGGCCTGGCGCTCGGCCGACGCCTCGGATTGCGAGAACACGCACCCGCAGTAGTTCTGCCGATACATCCCCAGCTCCCGCGAGCGCGTCGTCGCGTCGCGGTAGCGCTCGCGAAAGTCGCGGTCGAGCCACTGGACGCCGGCCGCGGCCGCAGCGCGACGACCCTCAGCGTTGATAGCGGCCTGGTCTTGGTATGGGCTGACGCTCAGCGTGGTGGCTAGCGCGTCGAAGCCACCGTCGGCCGCCATCTGCGCCGCCAGACCCAGGCGCAGCCGGTAGCAAGCCCGGCACCGCTCGGCGCCCGCATCCGCGAGCGGAGCGACCGCCGCCTCCCAGACCTGCGGAGCGTAGGGCAGCTCCACAACATCGACGCCGACCTCGGCGGCGTAGCCGATCAGCGTGTCGCGGCGACGCTCGTACTCGTCGGCGGGATGGATGTTGGGGTTGGCGAATGCGATGACGACCTCGTCGGCCTCGGCCACAAGCGCGTCGAGCGGCTCAAGCAGACACGGCCCGCAGCACGCGTGCAGCAAGAGGCGGTGGGGTCGATGTTGGGTCGGTGTGCTCATGGCACCAGTCAGTCGATATCGAACGCATCGTCGTCGGCCTCGTCGGTTGAGTTTGGTGCAGCATCGTCGTCCGGCTCGGCCTCCGAGACGTCGCCATCCTCAGCATCGGAGTCGTCGTAGCCCTCGTCGCCTGACCCGGCGGCGTTCTGGCGACTCGCCAGGTAGACGACCACGGCGACCGCGCCTGCAAGCAGCACGCCCAGCACGATGTAGACGGCGGTGAGATTCACGGTCGTGGCCGGAGTGGCGGTTGCGGGCGCCGTGTCGTAGGAGACTTTGATCACCGACTGAGCCCCGGTGGCCAAACTCTGTGTCGGCAGAACGTAGAGTGACTCCCCTGCCGCGTTTGTGTCGGGTGCGCCCACTGGCTGCGGAGCGATGGTGACGGCCGAGACGTTGGCCGGAATGCGCACGGTGAACAGCGTCGACGTGGACGGAACCGACTGGGTCCAGTCGACCAGTGTCGAGAGCTTCGTGCCGCTGGCCGTCATCGCGATGCCGTTGGTCTCAATCTGACCGCGACGCGACACTGAGAGGGTGAGCTCGGCATAGCTGCCGCCGTGCCCACTCTGCAGCGTGAACGGGCGCTCCTGGTCCTTGCTGGCGTCTCCGCCGAGGATCTCGCCCGCCCACTGGACCACCGCGCCGTTCGGAACCGGGATGCGTACGCGCGCTGGCAGCTTGACCTTCGGATCGAGGGTCACGTCGACGATCACAACGGTCTTGCCGTCCTGCCCCGGCCAGATCTGCGCGTCGATTGGACCGCTAGCCAGCGGCGCCGTCACCGCCGCGGGCTTGGATGAAGCTGTTGGCGCGGCTGCGCCGGGTGCTGCGAGCGCACCTGCGGGGAGAGCCACAGCGACCGACAGGCAGGCCGCGACAATCAAGATTGTGATGCGCAGCGATCGCATGCTAGACCTCCAACCCGGCGGCTCGGGCGGCCGCCTCGGCGGTATTCATGACGAGCATGGCCCGGGTCATCGGGCCGACTCCACCCGGCACGGGCGTGATCCAACTCGCGATCGGTTCGACAGCATCGAAGTCGACATCGCCCACGAGCCCTGCGTCGGTGCGGTTGATTCCAACGTCGACAACGACGGCGCCGGGCTTGACGTATTCGGCGGTGATCATGCCCGGTCTCCCAATGGCGGCCACGAGGATGTCGGCCTCTCGACAGACGGCGGGCAGGTCCACGGTGCGGCTATGGCATACCGTGACCGTGGCGTTGCGCTCGAGGAGCATCAGCGCCATCGGCTTGCCGACGATCGAAGAGCGGCCGATCACCACGGCGCGCTTGCCCGCCGGGTCGATGCCGTAGTAGTCGAGCATCGCCATGACGCCCCACGGGGTGCAGGCGCGCGCCGCGCGGATGCCGCGTACCAAACGACCCATGTTCTCGGGGTGCAGGCCATCGGCGTCCTTCTCGGGGCTGATTCGTTCGAGGGCGGCCTCCTCGTCAAAGCCCTTGGGCAGTGGAAGCTGCACAAGGATGCCGTGGACCGACGGGTCGGCGTTGTTCGCGTCGATGATCTGGTTGAGCTCGGCCTGCGTGATGCTGGCGGGACGCCGGAAGTCCAACGACGTGATGCCGACCTCGGCACAGTCGCGCTCCTTCATGCGAACGTAGGACTGCGACCCGGGATCCTCGCCGACGAGCACGACGGCCAAACCCGGATCCACACCGGCGAGCTTCACGCGCTCAACGAGCGCCGCAGCCTTTGCACGTACCGCGGCTGCCACGAGCTTGCCGTCGATGATCTGCGCCATGGAGAAGAGTCCCTTCGCCGTCAAAGTGCTTCTCTGGAGTGCCCGGAAGGGCCCGGGCGCGACGAGTGTAGCACGCGTTTGTGCACGATTCGTGAGGGCGACGATGCGGTTGCGGTACGCGGCGAACCGCGCTGGCTTACTGCTTGACGATAGCCAGCAGAGCGCGGAACTCGTCGCTTCCCGACTCGCCCATCAGCTCGTACATCACGGACTCCGTCGTGGTTACGACGGCGCCTGCCGCGCGCATGCGCTCGAGCGCCGAGTCGTGGCTGGCCGCGTTTCGCGAACAGCACGCGTCGCCCACCACGTGGACGTCGAAACTGTTGCGTAGCGCAGAGAGCGCCGTCTGCGTCACGCAGATGTGCGTCTCCATGCCAGCGAGCAACATCTGCCTGCGGCTGGAGCGCTCGAGTGTCTTGGCGAAGGCGGGCTCGCCGAAGCAGTCGAAGGCAACCTTGTCGATCGACGTGACCCCGGCGCCCGCTGCTCGCGCGGCCTCGATCACCTCGGCAAGCGTTGGGTCCGTGTCGCCGAGCCCTTTCGGGTACTGCCGAGTCACCACGATCGGCACGCACACGAGCGCCGCAGTGCGCACCAGGCGCACCGTCGCCGAGACAACCTCGTCACGACGCTCCATCACGGCCGTGAGGCGCTCCTGCTCGTCGACGATCACGAGCACGGAGTCGTCTCGGCTGGCGACAGTGTTGGCTGGCATGTGGGGCTGCTCCTGGGACGCGGGCACAGGGACCGGACGCATCCGGTAGTGCGATTCTAATGGGACGGGAGGTCGGGTATAAACAGCCTTGCCCGTCAACGGCGGGCCCGTATCCGCGAACGACACGAAAGGTGCGTCCAAGATGAACGAGTCCCCGATCCTGGGTGGAGTGCACACCGTCGATAACCTCGACACCGCCGACGACTTTCACAAGAAGCACGTGCCCTTCATCGCGACCGTGCGCGAGGGCGACGTCGTGACCATCACAGTCGAGGTGGGACACTACGTGGCCCACCCCAACCTGCCCGACCACTGGATCGACCTTGTTGAGATCTACGCCGCCAACGCGCCGATAGCAACGGTCAACTTCGCAGCTGGGGTCGTTGCGCCCAAGGTGACAGCGGTTGCGACGCTGGATCCGGACACCAAGATCATGGTGTCGGCCCGCTGCAACCTGCACGGCTTGTGGGTCGCCGAGACCAGCGTCTAGCTACTCGGATCGCGCTGTCTGGCGGCGTCGCCCCCGGTCGGGGTGGCGCCGCCGGTGCGTCAGCGTCCGAACCTACCGGTGCAGGTCGCAGCCGCCAGGATGTGGCCGTCCATCGCGCGCAGCACGTCATCCCGGGTCGCCGAGCCCGTGACTGCCAACTTGTCGACGTCGAGAGCGTAGATGGTCGCCACGTAGGAGTGGGCTCCGGTTCCGATGGGCGGCTGCGGACCTCCGTAGCCGACGGTTCCAAACGTGTTACGGAGCTCGAGCGCGCCTCGGGGCATGGCGGGACCTCCTGATGCGGCCTCACGTAGAGCCGAGGCGTCAGCGGGAATGTCGATGACCAGCCAGTGCACCCAATCACGCGCCACAGGAGCGGTATCGACCAGAGCAAGCGCGAAGGATCGAGTGCCTTGCGGCGCATTACGCCACACGTAGGGGATAGAGATGTTCTGTCCCCCGGGAAACGCACGCATCGCGAAGCGCCGTGGCATGCTGGCTGACTCCGAAGTATTGACGGTAGGGTCCGCGGCCTGCTCCTCCGAGACGAACGCCGGTGACGTCAGTGTGAGCGTCATCGCTCCCCCTTTGCCTGCCGAGCCCGCTGAGGACCGTATTGGTGCGCTGCCGAGAGTGCAGCCGGCACACGTCGCAATCGCAAGACAGGTTCCGGCCGCGATGAGCGCCAAATCGCCCGTTCTCCGTCGACTCTCATCCACCCTGCACCCCCCTGAGTCGTTGGTACCCCAGGGTACGACCGTGTCGTCGTTGGACGGGAAACGGGCCGTCGCACCGCCGGCGAGATGCGCTAGTTGGCTCGGCTCGGGTCGATCGACTCGAGAACGGCAGCCGCTTGCTCGCGCCTGACACCAGCACCAACGATGTCCGCCTCGCTCTGCAGGATATCGGCCTGTAGCAGTAGCGCCTCGGAAAGCTTGCAGACCAGCCTGTCGTCGAGGTTCGAGATCTCAAGAAGCGACGCCATCGACGCCGGGGACATGCGCAAGAACAGGGACGGATCGACGTCGACCACGGCGCGGATCGCCTCGTCGGTCGCGTCGAGCGACTCGTCAGACGACGCGCCCTCGGCAAAGCGGCGGCTCGCCAAACGCAGGGCGGCTCCCGCCTGCTCTATCAGTCGAAGCACATAGTCGTTCTGGTACTGCACGGTCACTTCCCCCGTTGCCAAACCACGCGATGCGATGCGCGTTTCCAGCGTTCGCAATCTCTATCGGTCTGTCATCGCGAATTCATGACAAATGTTACCCGAGCCACGCACCCGAGCCTCAGACGCGCGCGTGAAGGTAGAGCAGGAACGCCACGGCGGCGACCGCCATGACCGCCGAGGCAATGACCTTGGTGCGTATCGGGACGCGTTTGGACATCCAAAGGATGACGAAGCCGGGCACGAAGAAGATCAGGTAGCCAAGCAGAATCGCCATCCACAGAACAGGCATGTCGTTTTCCTGCGAGATCCCGGCGTTGAGATCGGGCTCGAAGTCGTCGATCTTCCCGACGTTGAGCCCCGGGTCACCCAGAAGCCCCTTCGGCTGGTTCTCAGGCAGCTCGGCCATCTTGGACGCAAGGGCGCGTTCCAGCCGTTCCTCTTTAGTGAGCTCGCTTGCGGGTTTGTCGTTGCCAACTGACGCCATCTAGAAGAGTCCTTCCTGAGCCGGCGTACCCGCCGGAGGTGTCATGCCGAGATGCTCGTAGGCGCGTGCCGTGGCCTGTCGCCCTTTCGGAGTGCGCATGAGCAGTCCGAGCTGCAGGAGATACGGCTCGTAGACGTCTTCGAGCGTGTCGGACTCTTCGCCTACAGCGCTGGCAAGCGTGTTGAGACCAACGGGCTTGCCGCAAAACGTCTGGGCGAGCATCGTCAGAATCTTGTTGTCCATGGTATCCAGGCCGAGGTGGTCCACCTCGAAGAACGCCAGCGCTTCGGCGGCGATGTCCTCATCGATCGCGCCACTGTGGCGCACCTGCGAGTAGTCGCGAACGCGCTTGAGCAGCCGGTTGGCGAGCCGCGGAGTCCCTCGGCTGCGACGCGCGATCTCGGCCGCACCTTCGGTATCGACGTCCACGCCCAGGATTCCGGCGCTGCGCACGACGATCGCCTGCAGCTCCTCGGCGTTGTAGTAGTCGAGCCGGAAGGCCATCCCGAAGCGGTCACGAAGCGGCCCGGTGAGCAAACCGGTCCGCGTCGTCGCCCCCACGAGCGTGAAGCGTGGAAGGTCGAGCCGGATGGAGCGGGCGGCAGGCCCCTTGCCGATGATGATGTCGAGGGTGTAGTCCTCCATCGCCGGGTACAGCACCTCTTCCACCGCTCGGTTGAGGCGGTGAATCTCGTCGATAAAGAGAACGTCGCGCTCGTCGAGGTTGGTGAGGATCGCAGCCAAGTCGCCGGCCCGCTCGATCGCCGGCCCGCTGGTCGTCTTCATCGCGACGCCGAGTTCGTTGGCGATGACTTGCGCAAGTGTCGTCTTGCCTAGACCCGGAGGTCCCGATAGCAAAATGTGGTCGAGTGGCTCGTCACGACCGCGAGCTGCCTCGATGAGCACGCCGAGGTTCTCCTTAACGCGCGTCTGCCCCAAGTACTCGTCGAGGTGTTTCGGGCGCAGGCTGCGGTCGATCTCCAGGTCATCTTCGGTAAGCGAAGCCGAAAGGAGGCGCTCGACCTCGCTCTCGCCTTCCGCGTTGCCAGCCTCCCAGACCGTGCTCACACGCCACCTCCAAGCCTGCGAAGCGCGTGCTTGAGCAGCGCCTGAGCATCCGCGCCACCATCGAAGCCCTTTACCGCGGCGGAGACCTCTGCTGCCGAGAAGCCCATCGCGAGCAGCGCGTCGCTTGTCTCCGCGAGAGCCGCCCCGGCGCCTGAGCTGCGCGACGTCGCGCTGCCGAGTTCCGGCAGGCCTAGCTTGTCCTTCAAGTCGAGGATGATGCGCTGTGCGGTCTTCTTGCCGATACCCGGTACCGTCGAGATCATCGCGACGTCATCGACGGCAACCGCCTGAGCCAACGCCTCGGGCGAGAGCGCCGAGAGCGTGGCGAGAGCGACCTTGGGGCCCACGCCACTGACGGTGATGAGCTGCTCGAAACTCTCCTTCTCGGCCTCACTTTCGAAGCCGAAAAGGGAGAGCTCGTCCTCGCGAACGTAGAGGTACGTCCAGACCGTGACCTCGTCGCCTTCGGCGGGAAGTGCCGAGAGCGAGCCGGTCGTCATAGCGAGCTTGTAGCCGACGCCGCCCACTTCCAGCAGGGCATATGATGCGCCCTTGTGGGCAACGCGACCGGCGAGGAAGGCGATCATCGCGTGGCCCTTCGGGTAGCCTGGGCGCTCGCAGACGCGCTGGCGGCTTCCATCGCCAAGCGTCCGCGCAGGTTCGCATGGGTGATTGCGGCTGCCAGGGCGTCGGCGGCATGGTCGGGCTTGGGTTCGTGGTCGAGGCCGAGCATCACACGCACCATGTACTGGACCTGGGACTTGTCGGCAGTTCCACTGCCCACCACCGCGCTCTTGATCTGTACCGGCGAATAGTCGCCCAGCACGAGCCGAGCGTCGGCGGTCGCAAGCAGGGCAACTCCTCTGGCCTGACCGGTCGCGAACGCACTCTTGGCATTGGTGCCGAAGAACACGCTTTCGACGGCACACTCGGTGGGGTTGTAGCGCGAAATCACGTCTCGGATGTCCTCATGGATACGCGCCAAGCGCTGAGCGAGATCTTCGCGGGCGCCGGTCTGGATGCAACCGTATGCGACGCAGCGCAGTTTGGAGCCCGTGCGCTCGACCACTCCCCATCCGGTGTTGGCGAGACCCGGGTCGATGCCGAGAATGATGACTCCCATGCTCGCCTCCCCACGCTGTATCGGCGCCGACGACGCCCGCAATCGAACATATGTTCAGTGTAGCAGAACGACCCGACATCTCTGCCGGGCCGCCCGTGATGTCGAGCCGTTCGATGTGAGCCTACGCGTCGAGCGCAGCGGCGATCTCCTCGGTCATCTCAATGGTCGTGTACACGTTCTGGATGTCGTCGGACTCCTCGAGCCTGTCGACGAGCCTCATGACCTTCTTTGCGTCCTCAACCGAGATGGCCTGCGGCGTTGTTGCCTCCATGACCAGCTCGGCGCCCTTGACCGCGACGCCGGCATCCTCAAGCGCCTTGCTGACCGTCAGTAGGTCGTTAGGCGCCGTGTAGACGACCCAGTCCTCGTCGCTGTCCTCGAGGTCTTCGCCGCCAGCGTCGGCCACGAGCAGCATCAGTTCGTCCTCGTCGCTTGAGGCGGTCTTCTCGACGACGATCTCGCCCTTGCGCTCGAACTGGAATGCGACCGAGCCCGTTGCCCCGAGGTTGCCACCCGCTCGAGTGAACGCCGCGCGAACGTCAGCTGCGGTGCGGTTGCGGTTGTCGGTGAGCGCCTCGACGTACACGGCGACGCCGGCCGGGCCGTAGCCCTCGTAGATGACCTCGTCGTAGGTCGCCGCATCCGCACCCGCCGCGAACGCCTTCTTGATCGCGTTGTCGATCTTGTCCTTGGGCAGCGAGTAGCTTTTGGCCTTTGCCACGGCCGCAGCGAGCGACGCGTTGTTCTCGGGATTCGGGTCGCCGCCGGTCTTGGCCGCGACGGTGATGATCCTCGTCAGCTTGGAGAACAGCTTGGAGCGCTTCGCATCGACGGCGCCCTTCCGGTGCTTCGTCGTCGCCCACTTAGAATGTCCTGACATGGGTTCCTCTTATCCTTTCCTGCACGACCGCCGCGCGCGAATCCGCGAGCATGCGGGCCGGGGGTTCACCGCGCAGAGCATACCCGATACGCTGGCCCGCGTTAAGGACTCCACCGCGCCGCCCGTGCGTGGCCGAGGATGGCGCGTCGAACGTGCACCAAGCGTCCGTGGTTCGCGCGCGACGCAATCCACTCGTGCCCAAGAACGGCTGGCTGCGCGTCCGAGCGCTACGCCCCGACGACCTGCTCCACGAAGTAACGGTGGATGCGCGGGTCGCCTGTCAGCTCGGGGTGAAAGGTCGTGGCCATCAGATTGCCCTGCTGGGCGGCCACGATGTGTCCCTCGTGCTTCGCCAGCACCTCGACGTCGTCCCCCACGCTCGCAATCCACGGTGCGCGGATGAACACGCCGCGGTACGGCTCTCCCAGATGGGCGAACTGCAGGTCGGCCTCGAACGAGTCGATCTGCCTGCCGTAGGCGTTTCGCTGCACGGTGATATCCATCAGGTCGAGCCCACGCTGCTCCGGGATACCGTCAACAATCTGCTTGGCGATCAGAATCGCGCCAGCGCAGGTACCCCACACCGCCATGCCCGCGGCGTGACGCGCCTGGATGGGCTCGTAGAACCCGTAGCTCACCATGAGCTTCGAGATCGCGGTCGACTCCCCGCCGGGGATGATGAGACCGTCGCAGTCATCGAGCTGGTCGGGCAGGCGCACAGCAACAGCGTGCGCGTCGAGAGCCTCGACCGACAGGATGTGCTCTCGGAAGGCGCCTTGCAGCGCCAGCACTCCAATTCGCACGCTACCAGCCACGCTCTTGCATACGCTCGTTGGCCGGAATGTCTGAGATGTTGATGCCGACCATGGCTTCGCCCAGGTTGCGCGAGACGCGAGCGATGACCTCGGCGTTCTCGAAGTGCGTGGTCGCCTCGACGATGGCCTTGGCGCGCGCCGACGGGTCGCCGCTCTTGAAGATGCCACTCCCCACAAAAACGCCGTCGCAGCCAAGCTGCATCATCAGTGCTGCGTCGGCCGGGGTAGCGATTCCGCCCGCCGAGAAGTTCACGACCGGCAGCTTGCCGTGCTCAGCAACCCACTTGACCAGCTCGTAGGGCGCCTGCAGCTCCTTGGCCGCGGCGAAGAGCTCCTCGGGACGGATGCCTTTGAGGCGCGCGATCTCGGCGGTAACGGTACGCATGTGGCGCACAGCTTCTACGACGTTGCCCGTGCCCGGCTCGCCCTTGGTGCGGACCATCGCGGCACCCTCGGTGATGCGGCGAAGCGCTTCACCCAAGTTGCGGCAGCCGCACACGAACGGCACGGTGAAGTCGAGCTTGTTGATGTGGTGCTCTTCGTCGGCTGGGGTCAGAACCTCGGACTCATCGATGTAGTCGACGCCGAGAGACTGCAGCACCTGCGCCTCGACGAAATGCCCGATGCGGCACTTGGCCATGACCGGGATCGTGACCGCGGCGACGATGCCCTCGACCATGGTCGGGTCGGACATGCGTGACACGCCGCCCTGCGCGCGGATGTCGGCAGGCACGCGCTCAAGCGCCATAACGGCGACCGCCCCGGCGTCCTCGGCGATCTTGGCCTGCTCGGGATTGACGACGTCCATGATGACGCCACCCTTGAGCATCTCGGCCAGACCGGTCTTGACGCGAAGTGTCCCGATGTCTCTGCTGCTATCAGCCACGTGTAACGACTCCTTTCGGCGCTCCAACGCTCACCGCGGGAGCTAACCGCATATTCGAGGGGCGAGGTGCATGCAGGATTGTACCTGCCGCTGTTCGCGCATAACAACATGTGCAATGGTGCGGAATGACCGAGTCTCATCGACCATTCACCCGAAGATACACCTAGCGCATCGAAATATTGGTTGAGAGGGGAATCACCTCGAACCAGGTCGTTCCCGCGGCAAGCCGAATCGCCTGTCCTGAATCGGCGTAGAACGTGGGCGGCGAGGCGCCATCGGCTTTCCAGCGACCGTCGATGCGCTGGCCGTCCCGAAACACCGTAACCTGCCCCGAGCCACCGAGCGTGATGTCGTAGCCGCCGGGTCCCACCACATCGGTGTCGAGCGCGGTGTACTTGGCCCACATCACGACCACGTTGCTCGCCGATATCCGCTTCTTGCCGAGCAGGTCGCGCTGCGCGCGGCCGTTGCGCAGCCGCAGGTAGCGGCTGGACTTCGCGTTCCAGCTCCAGCCCACCACCTGGTTGGCCGAGAACGGAATGGTCAGCCCCGCCGTCGCGGATCCCGTCGTTTCGGAGGCACTTGCGTAGCGCAGCCGAGCGGAGTCCGAGGCGATGGTCGAACCCAGCGCCGTTACCTGCTGCAGCGCACGAGCGCCGCTCAGGTACGTTCCGGCCGCCGCCTTGGGATGCGTCAGCGTCTCGTACGCCGAGTCGCCGGCAGCCGAGCCCGCCGAGAAGTCGATCAGCCCCGCTCGCTTGATCGAAGCCGCGAGGCCCGTGCTTGCCCCCGTGGAGAACAGCGCCGCGCTGTACTGCGGCAGAATCCACAGGTCGGGACTTCCCGCTGCGCCGAGCGGCCCCACCGTCTTGGGCGCCGCACTCTGGAAGAGAGCGGCAATCTGGGTTCCAGCGCCAGCCTGCCCGGTCTCGTAGACCACATCAGCCGCCGAGACGCCCGAAAGGGTCGCCGTAGCGCCGTTGTCCACGAGCTTCGCGCACATCGGTGAGATCGGATACGTCGCGCCCGCGGGCACGGGAAGACCCGTCAGCGGGAAGCGCTGCGCATCGATCGGTGGCGTCACCGTAGCCTCAGTCGTCGCGACCGGCCATGTCGATGTCACCTTCGCGGGCGTGGCTGCGCAGCCGGCCAGCGCGACAACGAGCGCGGCAGCAATCGATACAGCAACTCCGAACCGCGACGATCGCACCGGCGCCAAGCTCCCCTCATCCAACATCGCCTGAAGTCTACGAACCCTATCCGACCCGGTCAAACGGCGTGAACGCGTCGAATGATCGGCCTTGCTCGTTGCCGTCGGCGCGCCGCGCGCGTAGCATCGTCGCGAGGAGGACGCCCATGCCCTGTTATCTGCTTCACATGGTCGAGATGCCGCTCGCTCGACCTTACGACGATCCCGACCTGAAAGATCTCGTCGGCGACATGCCTCGGCTGTTCTGCGCCCACTGCACGCCGCCTCGAGAGCTGCTCCCCGGCGAGAGTGTCCGCTGCCTCGAGTGTGAGGCTCCGTGCTGGAAGCCGGCGGACCACATCTGCGACTAGCTGGCGCCTTACTTCGACGCGACTTCGGGACGGCCCAACTCCGGCAGCCCCCTTCGTCCGGCCCACACGATCAGCCAGACGCCGGCGATGACCATCGGAACGCTGAGGAGCTGACCCGTGGTAACGCCGAACGCCAGAAACCCCTTCGCGCCCATTTGAATGTCGGGCTGGCGGAAGAACTCCACGAAGATTCGAAACACGCCATAGAGCGTGAGCAGCCACCCGAGGATCACGCCGCGCGGTGGATTGGGCCTGCGCGTCGCGAACCAGAGCATGACCAAGAAGAGCACGAGTCCTTCAAGCAGCGCTTCGTAGAGCTGCGACGGGTGTCTCGGCAAGGCATCGGCGTTGGGGAACACCATCGCCCATGGCACGTTGGTGGGGCGTCCCCACAGCTCCCCGTTGATGAAGTTGGCGATGCGCCCGAAGAAGATCCCCACCGGGGCGCCAACCGAGCCGAGGTCGCACAGCGTCAGCCACGGAATCCCCATCATTCTGGAGACGACGACTCCCGCAATCAGGATGCCGGCCAGACCGCCATGAAACGACATGCCGCCGTCCCAGATCGCGAAGATTCGCGCTGGATTGCTCAAGAAGAAGCCGCCGCCGTACACGAGTACATAGCCGAGACGCCCGCCTACGATCACGCCGATGACCGCAGCGATCACGATGGTGAGCTGGTCGTCATCGGAGATGTTGAGCTTCCACCGATCCACCAGCCAGTGCATCACGAACCCTGCGACGATGAACGCGGCCACATATGCCAGCCCGTACCAGCGAATTGATATTGGCCCGAGGTGAAGCGCGACCGGGTCGATAGCTGGAAAGGCGATGACCGGAACAATCACGCGAACGGCTCCAAAGGTTCTAGGGGATGGAGCCATCGTAGCAGAGCGCAACTCACCCACAGGTGCAGCGGAAGGGGCGCTCAAGAACTCGCGAAACGTCAGTCTCTGCGCGACGCATCTATCTCGGCAAGCACGTCATCGACGCAGTCGATGTGCGCGAGCTGGCGGCGGAAGTACTCGCAGTACGCCTCGGCGACCGGGTCCTCGGCCGGGACGACTACCTCGAAGTTGCGGTCAGGCGCGTCGTCGGCAACCTGGAACATGCCCGCGAACGGACCGCCGGTCGAGTCGCCATCCTCGGCAAGCGCCTCGATGGCCGCCATGAGGAAGCTAGGTACAACCGCCGAGACGTTGATCTCGGTGCCGCAATGGGGGCAGACGAACGTGATGTCGGCGCGCTCGGAATCACGGAGGACCACCGTGTCGATGTCTTCGAGCGACACCGTGATTGGTCCGTCGATCGGGCACGTGATCGTGAACTCCATAGCGCCCATCTCCTTGTGCGAGCCTTCTATGCGGATTGTACCTTCTTGAGAGCCTTGTGGCGCGCTTTTGACTCTCGATTCCGCGGACGCAAGAACCACGCCACCAGTGCTAGGATTGCCAGATGCTTTCTTCGGACGTCTCTGCCCACCCTCATGTTGAAGACCGTGCCGCCGGCGCGGCGCTGCACGGGACCCCCGTGGCGCGCTTTCGCCGCGGCCTCGCCCTGGGGTTCCCCATCTTTCTGGGCTACATGCCGGTGGGCATGGCGTTCGGGATCCTTGCCCGTACGCTGGGCTTCTCTGTGTTCGAGGCCGTCGTGTGCTCGGCGACCGCGCTGGCCGGCGCAGGGCAGTTCATCGCGCTGTCGTTCCTGGCAGCCGGCGCGGGACCTGCGGGCGTGCTGATCGCGACGACCGTTGTCAACCTGCGCTACGTGCTCTTCGCCTCCACGCTGTCCACGTACCTCCGTGACGCCTCGACCTCCACGCATGCTGCACTCGCCTTCTCGCTTACCGACGAGACGTTCGCGGTCAACGTCGCGGATCACCGCCAGGGACTCGCCACGCCGGCTTCGATGGCGGGCGTCGGAGCGGTCGCGTGGGCGGGCTGGGTGCTCGGCACGCTGGTCGGGGCGCTCGGCGCGGGCTGGATCGGCGACCCCTCGCGCTTTGGAGTCGGCTTCGCGATGGCCGCGATGTTCACGGCGCTGTTCCTCGCACTCGCCGAGGACTGGCGACACGTCGTGACCGGTCTGATGGCGGGCGCGATCGTGCTCGGCCTTCCGCTGCTGGACGCTGTTGGCATACACCTCCAGCCAAGCTGGTACCTGGTGATTGCTGCAATGGTCGCGGCGAGCGTCGGATCGGTGGTGTGGCGTGCAGAGTAGCCTGAGCCAGACGACCATCTGGATCGTCATCGTCGGGATGGCCGTGGCCAACTACGCTGTGCGCTTCCTACCGCTGACGATCGTCTCGCGCATCGACCTGCCCAAGCCCGTCGCGCGCTGGCTGTCGTTCGTGCCCATCTCCGTCATGGGCGCCCTTGTGGCCAGCGAGGTGTTGCGCCCAGGTGGCGTGTGGAGCAACCCGTTCACGGGCCCGAGCCTGTACGCCGCAGCCATCACGGCGCTCGTCTTTCGCTTCACG
>JARLGT010000097.1 GCA_031292615.1 Coriobacteriia bacterium
TACGACCGGCTCCACCGGCGGCGTCGGCACAGCTGGCGCCGGCTCGACGGGCGGCTCGGGGACGGGCGCGGGCGGCACGGCGGGCTCAGCGACTGCAGCCTCCGGCACGAACTCGAACGACGGCTCCGGGATCACGGCGGGCGTATCGAACGCGGGCGACGGCTCTTCCGGCGGCATCGACGCAGCGGGCGCGGGCTCGAGAGGCGGCTCGGGGACTGCCGGCGTGCCCCAGCCGAACACGGCTGGCTCGGGAACCGGCGCTACCGGCGCTGGAGCCTGCTCGGGGGGCAGATCGGATGTAGGCGCAGCGTCGGGCGGCGTGGGCGATTCTGGTGTGTTTCCGAGCGGCTGGCCGTTCTCATTCACAGACGCGTCCTCAAAGTCGGTCACTGATCCTCCATGCGCTCGGTTCCCGAAAGTCTATCCACCCTGCTGCTCGTGCTCAACCTTGGATGCCGTATCGTCACGGAAGAACCACGACAATGCGGCCGCAATCAGCGCCAACCCGGCCGAAACACGCATTGCGAAGGACATTCCCGCGATCAGCATCGCTGCAACTCCGGGCGGGAGCAGGCCCGTCGCCTCCAGCGCTCCCGCCGAGCCACCCATCCGCAGTGTCACGATAGCCGCAGTCAACGCTATCCCCAACATCATGCCTATGTTGCGCGCCTCGGCGACAAATGCCGAGCCCACTCCGGCCCGCGCTCGCGGCGTCGCCTGCATGACGGCGGTGGTGTTGGGCGTCTGGAAGATCGCCATGCCACAGCCCACGACGAACAGCGCTACGCCGATGAACCATGGAGCCGAGTTGGCGTGCAGCGTCGAGATCACTACGAGCCCAACGGCCAGCACTACGAGCCCCACGCTCGAAAGCAGCCGGCTGCCGATCGTGTCGGTAAGTCGACCCACAAACGGCGCGAGCACCGCCATTGCCAGCGGAGTTGCCGTGAGCAGAATGCCCGCGAACGTGGCAGGCAGCCCTTTGGCGCCCAGCAGATAGAACGGCATCGTGAAGATGACGGAGAACATCGCCATATACGCCAGCACTGCCGCGCCCAGACCCGCCGAGAAGGCTTGCGATCGGAACAGTCGCATGTCGACCATCGGGTGTGTCGCCTGGCGCTCCCACCACACGAACGAAACGCCCAGGAACGCCGTGGCGAGCAACGCGCCGATGATCTCGATCGACCCGACGCCGTAGGTCTCGGCCTCGGTCACCGCGCCGAGCAGCGAGAGCAGCGCCCCGCCCGCAAGCACGGCGCCCAGCATGTCGAAACGCTCACCCGCTGGTGGCTCCTCGCCCAGAATGAACCAGGCGATTGCAGCCACCACCACCGAGAGCGGGATGTTGATGATGAAGATGCTCGGCCAGCCGAACGCACCCACCAGGACGCCGCCGAGCGCCGGCCCCACCGTCAGCCCTGCCGCAACCGCCAGCGACACGATCCCCAGAGCTGCTCCCCGCTTCTGCGGCGGGAACGTGCGCACCACGATTGCGGGTCCGGCCGCGAACAGCATCGCCGCCCCAACCGCCTGGAGCACGCGCGCGCCGAGCAGCACGGGCAACGTGTGCGACATCGCGCAGGCCGCGGAACCCGCGCCGAATATGAGCAGTCCCCAGACGTAGAGGTTGCGAAGCCCCCACATGTCGCCCACGCGTCCCATCGACAGCAACAGAGCCGCGCTGGTGAGCAGGTACGCGGTCGCGACCCAGCTCACGGCGGTCAGCGAGACCTTCAGGTCCTGCGCGATGTAGGGCAGCGCGATGTTTACGATGCTTGAGTCCAGCGGCGCCAGAAACGTCCCCACGGCCAGCACCGCGAGCACGGTGTTGGCGCTGGGGTTTCGCGTGATGGGCGTTTTAGGAGAGTGGCGCGTGGAGGAAGAATCCATGTAGTTCCTGTGTTGGGTGCGCTGAAGTTCACTATCGGGCGTATAACCTGCTTTAAGCATAGTCCCACACGCCTGCGCGCCCACTCCGCGGCGAGGTCCGATAACGAAGGAGTCACCATGACAGACGACACGCGCCCCAACGAGGCGCCTGACGAGAGCATGCGGCCCGATAACGAGGCTGCCGAGAACACGATCGCCGACCAAGCAGCGGCCGCGCCGCCTTCAACTGGGCCCTCGGTCGCGACACCGCCAGTTGCGACGTGGCAAGATTCAGCGCCGACCGCGCCTTTCCCCGCCGAGCAGCCGGAAGCCCCGACGCCGATGTACGCGCAGCCCCCGGTCACCAGCACGCCGAGCAAGCCCGGACTAGGGGCCGCCGTGTTCGCGGCCATTCTTGCTGCGCTCGTGGTCGGAGCGCTCGCCGGGTTCGCGGGAGGCTTTCTCGGCGCCCGGCTAGCGGGGGGCTCGCTCACTAGTGGCCCGTCGAGCGTAACGGTAGTGCCGTCGAAGACCGACGAGCCCGTGGTGGCTGCGGCCGCCGCGGCCGTGCCGAGCGTCGTCAACATCGACGTGACCGAGAGCGCCGCCAGCGGCGGCACGAGTGGCCTGCCTAGCACACCTCCCACCGTTCCCTTGAACGGCAACGGCTCCGGCGTGGCGTTCAAGAGCGCCAACGATGGCGGCACCTACATCCTCACCAACAATCACGTCGTCGAGAACGCCAACACCATCACGGTGCGCAGCCCGCTCGGCCAGAGCTGGCCGGGCAAGGTCGTTGGGCGCGACGCTGACAACGACATCGCGGTGGTCAAGATCACAGGCAAGCTGCCGTTGATCGTGCCGGCCGACCCCAAGACGTTCCAAGTCGGCCAGACGGTCGTGGCGATCGGCTCACCCTATGGCCTGGAGCACACAGTGACTTCCGGCGTCATCTCGGCAATCGGTCGCTCGCTCTCCGATATCGGTAGCACGGGTGCTTCTCAGCCGCTGGTCGACACGATTCAGACCGACGCCGCAATCAACCCAGGCAACTCCGGTGGTGCGCTCGTCGACCGACAGGGCCATCTGGTCGGAATCAACACCGCGATCTACTCGCAGAGCGGCTCGGCGGCGGGCATCGGCTTCGCCATCCCCGTCGACACTGCGCTTAACATCGCCGACCAGATCATCACAACCGGCAAGGTCACGCATCCGTTCATTGGTATCATCGGCTCGACCATCACGCCGCTCATCGCGACGCAGAAGAAACTGCCCGTGAGCGAAGGCGCGCTCGTGGAGGACGTCGTCAAGGGCGCGGGCGCGGCAACCGCAGGCGTCAAGATCGGGGACGTCGTGACAGCCGTTGACGGAACCCCGATCACATCGATGACCGACCTCATCGGTGCGATTCGCAAGCACACGCTCGGACAGACCGCCGAGCTGACCATCCTGCGCGGTGGCCAAACTATCAAGCTGAAGGTCAATGTCAGCGATCGTCCGGCGGGCGTGACATCGACCGCACCGGCGACGGGCAAGTAGGACGGCTGCTCAGAACAAGGGCGCGCAAAGAGGAGGCCCCGGCGATTCGCCGGGGCCTCCGTTGTCTTGCGTGCGCTGCTACAAGAAGCCGAGCTAGTCCTTGTCGCTGAGATCCTCCGAGCCGGGCTCCGCGGCCTCGCGTTCTACAGTCGGTTCGGCTGTAACAGGCTCGAGTACCTCGGTAGGATTGTTGTCGGCCTTCTTGGCTCCACGGCCCGGGCGCGGCTTCTTGGGAGCCTTGTTGCCCCAGCGCACGAAGAAGATGACCAGTGCGAAGCAGAGCAGCAGGCCGGCGATCGAGATGACCAGCGGCGTCCACGGCGAAGCGGTTGCCGCCGTCAGCTCCCCAGCGTTGGCTGCCCGCTCGGCAGCGACCGTTGTGTAGACGGGCTGCGAGTCCTCGGCCATTACCGTGACGGGGTTCTTCACCCCGGCCTGCTTGGCGAGCGCGTCGGACGACGAGCGATAGAGCAGCTGCGCCTTGATGGTTCCGGCGGTGACGCCGTCCGGGAAGGCGATCTTGTAGGTGTCGGTGGTCGACCCCTTCGGCGGGATGCGGTCGTCGGACTGGATGCCGGTCGCAGTCCATAGGTCGGCCGGGTACTTGCCGGCGGCGTCCTTTAGCACCGTGCCGAAGACGTGCTTGCCCAGCTCGGTCTCCTTGCCATCTGGCGCCACGAATGTGACCTCCAGCCACATCTCGCGCACCTCGGTCAGGCCAGTAGGCAGGTTGTGACCAGCGCCGACGTTAGTGATCGTGACGGTCGCCGAGCTCGTCTTGGCGCCTTCCATGATGCCCGGAGTGTCGAGCTTGAGGGTCGCGGCGCTCTGCAGCATCGCGGTGGCGAGCGTCGGGTTGCCCAGGGCGACCTGTGCGCCGGTAAACGTCATGTGAAAGATGGGTCGCAGCGGACCGCCGCCCGCTGCCCAGCCCATCGACGGGCCGATCTGGCCCGGCGTCTGGCTCATATGGCAGTCCTGGCAGGTGATGCCGGCCTTGGCCTGTGGGCTGGCGAGCCACTCGGAGTACGTGGCCTCGACGGGGAGCCCGTTGCCGGGATGCGCAACGTTGTGGCACGAGCCGCACAGCTGCGACGAGCTGTGGAAGGTCGAGACTGCCGTGGGGTGCGGCGCGGTGGGCGTCGCAAGCTGTGCCCGATAGACACCCGACGGATCGACCATCAGCGCGACGTTGTTCGTCGGCGCAGACGGGCCCGTGATCTGGTGGCAGAACGTGCAGCCGATGCCCTGGCCGGACGCCTTGGTCGGGTCGATCGTGCCCAGCTGCCCGGTCATCGTGCCAACGGGGCCGTGGCACTTGAGGCAGAACGGGCCGATCGCGCCGCCGGTGCCGGCATTGGCTTGGGCGAGCTTGGTCTTGTAGAGAGGGTCGGTGAGCGCCTGGGCGTGCATCGACTCCTGCCACTCCTGCAAGAACTGCGAGTGGCAGCTGCAGCTCTGCGCGGCGGGAAACCCGCTGGCAGCGGTGTTGTTGGCGGCGACCGGTCGCGGCTGGGCGAGCGCAGCCGATGCCCCACTCACCACGAGCACCACCGCAAGCGCGACGGCGAGAAGCACGTTCTTGTGCCTAGTCATCCCAATCCTCCTGGCTCAATTCCCCTCGTGGCGCGCGCGTTGCGTCACGTCATCGCCTCACATGGTAGCCGAACACCCGCCCTGACTGAAAAAGTCTTGCAACATCTGCTCGCTGTGCCGGGCACAAGAGGGGCACACTGTCGTAGAGTGGTCACTTCCCGATGAAAGGAGACCAAAATGGTCGAGATGTACCGTTGCAGCAACTGTGGATACTTCCACGTCGGTCCCGCGCCCGAGCACTGCCCCGTCTGCGGCGCCCCGCAGTCGGCGTTCAAGGCGTACGAGGGCCCTGGCGATCTGACAGGCACCAAGACGCTTGAGAACCTGAAGGCTGCCTTCGCCGGTGAGTCGCAGGCCAACCGCCGCTACACCCTGTGGAAGCGCGTCGCCGAGCTCGAGGGCGCGCCCCAGTCTGCAATCGACGCCTTCGATCGCGCCGGCCGCGAAGAGACGGCGCACGCGCTGGGCCATCTCGCCTACATGGGTGGCACCGGCACCACCGCGACCAACCTCAAGGCCGCCGCTGAGGGCGAGACCTTCGAGTGCACCGAGATGTACCCCTCGTTCGCCGAAACAGCCGAGGCCGAAGGCCTGGGTGACATCGCGCAGTACTTCCGCCGCGTCGGCGAGTTCGAGAACGAGCACCGCGCCGAGTACGTCGCTGCTCTCGAGGAGCTCGAGCAGCAGTAATGGCACGCGGGATGGACGCTGCGGGCATCAAAGCGCTCGACCGCGCCGAACTCGCTGCGCTCGTCGCCGAGCTCGGGCAGCCCGGCTTCCGGGCGGGCCAGCTAGAGCGATGGCTCTATGGCCGCAACGCGCGTTCATTCTCAGACATGAGCGATCTGCCAGCCGGCTTGCGAGAGACCCTCGCGGGTCGGCTGGCACTTCCCTATCCCGAGATCGTCGACCGCCAGGACTCAAAAGACGGCACTCGCAAGTACCTCCTCAGGCTCGCCGGAGGGGTCACCATCGAGACGGTCGGGCTCCCCGCTGGCGACCGCCTGACCGTCTGCTTCTCCACGCAGGCTGGGTGCCCGATGGGGTGCGCGTTTTGCGCGACGGGCATCGGCGGACTCGTTCGCGACTTGGGCCCCGGCGAGATGGTCGACCAGATCAACCTTGTCGCCGAGGACTTTGGTCGCCGAGTCACCAACGCAGTAGCCATGGGGCAAGGCGAGCCGTTCGCCAACTACGACGCCGTTCTGGCCGGGTTGCGCTTCATGAACGCGTCCGATGGGCCCGGAATCGGCGCACGCCACATCACCGTCTCGACCTGCGGGCTCGTGGCCGGCATCGGCCGATTCGCCGAGGAGCCCGAGCAGTTCACGCTGGCCGTCTCGCTTCACTCGGCGGTCCAGGAGACACGCGATCGGCTCATGCCGGGCGTGCGCAACATCTCGCTGCCGGAGCTGCGCAAAGCGCTCATCAGCTACGCCGCAACCTCCGGCCGTCGGCCTTCGCTCGAGTACGCGCTCATCGCCAACGTCAACGACTCCGACGTCGAGCGCTCCGCGCTGGTCAAGTTCTGCCGAGGCCTGCTGGTGCACGTCAACCTCATCCCGGTGAACCCGGTTGCCGAGACAGGCTTCAAGCGCGCCACTTCCGAGCGCCTCGAGGCGTTCCAGCGCGGCCTTCACGTCGCAGGCATCGAGGTCTCGATTCGAGCCGAGCGCGGAACCGACATAGACGCGGCCTGCGGCCAACTGCGCCAGCGCAACCAGAGCGCCTAGCCGAGGTTGTCCGGACGCGTCCGTTCGGGGCATAGCCCGCGCGGCACTTCGCAGTGGTAGCACTCCCGCGAAGGTGCTGGCTCGAACGCTGACGCCTCGATTTCGCCGTAGCGTCGCAACAGGTCGCGTTCGATCGTCTCTCGATCGGCCGCCGAGAACTCGAATGCGACGCGCTGGACGTCCCCGTCTTCATCAGGCTCAACTTCGGGGCGAACGAACTCGACCGTCGCGTGGTTACAGCCATCTCGCAGTACGGCCAGCGCGTAGCACTCTGCTTGGAGCTGGTATCGAGTGCGCAGGTCCGCTGCGACGCCCGTCCCGCCCGACTTGTAGTCGACCACGAGCGCCCGGTCTGCAGTACGCGAGTAGAGGTCGATGGACCCGGTGAGTAGGAACTTGTCACCTATGTTCATCGCGAACGGCGACTCCCGTCGGACGGTCTCCCCCGCCACCGCATGGTGCGCGACATCCGACTCGCAGTAGCGCCTCACAGCCTGGCCGAGGCGCACGACATCGAGATTCGAAAGCTCGTAGAACCGCCCGATCGCCGAGACGCGCTCGGAGGACGGCGGTGCTCCATCTGCACCCACCAGCCGCAGCGCTGCATGAAGCGCCGTGCCGAACAGCAGTGGGTCGGTCTGTCCGGGCATCGGGATACGCATCGGCCGAACTCCCAGCACGCGCCTGACCCAGAAGGCTCGCGGGCAGTGCTCGAACTCGCTGAGCTGCGTGTATGAGAGTCGCTCCGGCGCCAGCGCACGTTGCGGTTCCTCCGGGATGCCTCGCCCGGCCGGCGGTAGGATCATGGTGCCCGGCGCCGACTCAGCCTCAATCGGCAGCGCGGCGCCCGCCAGTTCTCCAGCGTCGATGACACGCACACGGCAGCGCGTGCCCGCGCCAGCAAGCGTAACGATGCCATCTGAGGGGCCCACCGTCGGAATCGTCACCCCCAGCACCCGCGACAGGCGTGCGAGATCGTATTTCGCGCTGGTGCCCTTCGCGGGTCGCATCCCCATTGACCCGGTGACGAGCAGCAGCTCGCGTGCTCGCGTGCAGGCAACGTAGAGTACGCGTGCGCTCTCTTCCAACTCGGCTTGCGCGTCTGCGTCCGAGAACTCGGCGAACCACGTTGACGAGCCACGCGAATCGCCATCATCATTCGCCGGAGTCCGCAGCGCGACGGCTAGTCCCCCACCCCGCCGTGAAGCCCGAACGGCGAGTCGGTCTGCCGGGCGTGGCGCGGCCAGGCCCGGCACGACGACGATCGGGAACTCCAGTCCCTTGGATGCGTGGATACTCATGATTCGCACCGCGTCCGAGCCGTCGTCGGCCAAGCTCGCGGGTGCCTCTGTGTCGCCGAGCCGCTCCTTGGTGTCGAGATGAGCTGCAAAGCCTGTCGGCCCGCTGCCAACAGAGTCCTCGAAGGCGGCAGCCTGGCGTGCGAACTTCAGCACGTTGGCGAACGCGTCACGCCCTACGTTTCCACCGGCGAGCAGTCGCAGATCCCACCCTGACTCCTCGACCGCCAACAGAAGCACATCGCGCAACGGCAGACGGCCGACGCGCTCGCGGGCGCGCTCAAGCACGCCCACCAGTCGCTCGGCGGCCTGAGCGTCGGCACCGGTGAGTCGCGTGTCGGCCTCGGTTAGCAGGGCCCAAAGCGAGCGTCGGTCGCGTTCGCCTGAGCCAAGCCGTAGGACGGCAAGCGCGTCACTACTGATCGGTATGAAGTCGGATGCGAGCAGTTCTCCGAGCGCGACACCATCCTCGACGTTGGCAACGACTCGGTTGAGTGCTCGCATGATGGATGTTTCTGGCAGACGGAAGAACCGACTCCCCCCGATCACCACTGCCCGAATGCCCACCGCCGTAAGTGCGTTCGCGTAGTCGTGCGCGTGCGTATAGGTGCGCACGAGCACGGCGATATCGCGCGGAGCCGCGCCGGCCTCGCACAACTCGGCGAGCCGCGCCGCGATAGTGGCTGCCTCGGCTGCTCGCGCTCCAGCCCCGTCCGCGTCAGTTGAGTCGATGAACGCGGCCTCGACACGAGGGGCGGCTCCCAGTGCGGCGTCCAGCGTGCCGACACGCGGCCCGGGGGGCGCCTGCAGCTTGAGCAGCGTGTCGCCGAAGTACTCCGCCGAGCTGAAGACCTCGTTCACGAACCCGAGGATGTCTCCATGCGAGCGATAGTTCACGTCGAGCTCGGCGACAAGCGCGCCTTGGCGTTCCATACGTTCCCGATGCGCCCGGTAGACGCTGATGTCCGCGCCGCGGAAGCGATAAATCGATTGCTTCTCATCACCGACCGTGCACAGGTCGCCATCGCTGAGGGCTTCGACCAGTCGCAGCTGCAGGGCATCGGTATCCTGAAACTCGTCGATCATCACCACTCGGAACTGCTCGCGATAGCGCATCGCGATCTCAGGTCGCCGCTCCAGCAGCTCGACCACTTTGACCTGCAAGTCATCGAAGTCCAGCGTCCCCAGCGCTGTCTTGCTCGCCGAGTATTCCTCCACGTAGTCGCTGACCAGAGCCTTGAGCGCGGCCGCGTGCGGAGCGACCAGCGCTGCAGCCACTTGACCGATGAGTTCGGCCTTAGTCGCCGCCAGCTCCTCGGCGAATTCAGCCAGGAGTTTGATCCGCTTGCTCAGAGGCTTGTACGCCTCGAGAGCCGCAAGCAATTCGGAGAGGGTTTCCGCCTCTTCGCGTTCGGCCGACACCAGCGCCGAGCACTGGCCTA